>DATFDC010000632.1:0-16498 GCA_035252415.1 Solirubrobacteraceae bacterium | reverse complement strand
CGGCCGTCACCGATCGCCACCGCCGAGCAGGACAGACCGGGCACATAACGCTGGAGGATCTCGCCAGCGCGCAGGGCGCCGCCCTTCCACCTGCGAACCCCGCGTCCGCCGCCGCCCCGGCGCGGCTTGCGCAACCACTCGCCACCCTCGCCTCCCACACCCCCTAGGGTCTCCGGAGCACGAGCTCCCGCCGACCGGGCGGCCGCACCCACGGCCCAGGGATCGCGCACGTCGGCCAGCCGCTCGGGCGCCGTCCCGAGCAGTTCGCGACCGAACGCCAGCCGGCTCACGAGATCGCGCCGGTTCTCGAACCCCGCGCCGTACACGACCGCCTCGGCTTCAAGCCCCGCGGCGAGCTCGACCAGCGCGTCGGCTGACCGCGCGGTCGCGCTCAGAGCCACCGCGCGCAGGTCCACATCGCCAAAATGGTCGAGCGCGACCACCCCGTACCCGTCGGCGACGGCCAGCTCGGCCAGCATGCGCGCGCTCACCGCGACGACCAGAACCTTCACGGGAGTCTGACTCCGGACAGAAGCGCGGCAAGCAGCGTCGCCGCGACGAGGTCGGCCGTCGTCCCCGGGTTCAGACGGTTCCCGTCCCGACGCAGCGAAGCGTCGAACTCGGCCAGCGACAGCGCTCCATCTCGCACCGACCGCGCCGCCGCGCTCACGGCCTGCGCCGCCTCGTCTCCCGCCTTGCGCGCGATCAGCGTGTCGGGATGGGACGCCAGCAGGCCGACGTGAAGTGACACGATCGCATCGAGGGTGGACGAGCCGTTACGCAGCGCATCTTCGATCAACGGCAGGCCGCTGTCGAACACGATCGCGTAACCGTTCACGTACTCGTAGGCAACGTTGTCCCGATGCGCGGCGGCGGCCATCGCCTCGCGCAGCGAGACGCGGGCGGGAGCCCGGACGTCATGCTCGGGCGCCTCGCCGAGCCCGCCCGGCTGCGCCGCAGCGATCGCGCCGAAAGCCAGGGCGGCATCGTCGACGTCGAGGCCGGCCAGAATCCGCTCGACGCCGGAGCGGAGCGTCTCATCCAGGCGGCGCGTCACCGCCGCCCGGACCAAGGGCGCGAACAGGAGCACGATCCCGAGGTTGGTGTTGGCGCGGGCGACCCGAGCGGTCGCCTCCACGCCGTCTGCGACCAACTCCCCGACCCCGCGCTGCAAGACCCGCGAGCGCGAGAACACCGGACCGAGGGCCAGCGCCGAGCGCACCATGTCCACGTATGTCGTGTCCGCGAAGTCGTGAGCGGGCGTGATGTTGCCCGGCTTCGTCGCTGACACTTCGAGCAGGCACGCGAGCTGCACCTGATGCTCAAGTTGGTCCCCGCTCAGTCTCGGGTGAGCTAGGGTTGCGTTCACTCGCGTCACCATACGATAGGAGAGAGGAGACTCACTTCATGGCCATCACCCTGGCAACCGGCGAGGCTCTGGTAGGTGAAGGTAACGAGGTCGCCCACATCGACTTGCTGATCGGGTCGAAGAGCGGGCCGGTCGGCGAGGCGTTCGCGCATGCCTTCGTCAATGAGTCAAGGGGACACACCAACCTGCTGGCGGTGGTCACCCCCAACCTGCCGGCCAAGCCGGACACCGTGCTCAGCAACAAGGTGACGATCGGAGGCGCGCGGCAGGCCGTGCAGCTCTTCGGTCCCGCTCAGGCCGCGGTCGCCCGGGCCGTGGTGGACTCGGTCGCCGAGGGCGTCATCCCCAAGGACCAGGTCGACGATCTCTGCATCGTCGTCAGCGTGTTCATCCACTGGGAGGCCGAGGACGACAAGAAGATCTACGACTGGAACTACGAAGCCGTCAAGTCCTCCATCGCGCGTGCGCTGGGCGGCGAACCGAGCACCGACAAGGTGCTTGCCGACACGCCGGCCGCCCGGCACCCGTTCGCCGGCGGCGCCGAGGGTTAGCGGAGGGAGCAGTTGACCGCGCAGGCCGGAGAGCCTTCGCTCGCCGGTCTGCGCACCGTCGTCACGGGGGCAAGCTCCGGCATCGGCCGGGCGATCGCGACCGCATTCGCCGCCTCCGGCGCTCGCGTCGGGATCGGCTTCAACCGCTCGGCGGACGCCGCCAAGGCGCTGGCCGAGGGGCTTGGAGGCGCCGGCGCGCATCCGCTTCTAAACGCCGACCTCAGCACGGTCGACGGCTGCACCGCGATCGTCAACGACGCCTTCGCGGCGCTGGAAAACATCGACGTCTGGGTCAACAACGCCGGCGCCGACGTGCTCACCGGCGAAGCGAGAGACTGGCCGGCGGAGCGCAAGCTCACGGCGCTGATCGACATCGACCTCAAGGCCACGATCCGCTGCTCGCGGCTGGTCGCCGCCGGGATGCAAGCCGGCGGCTGCATCATCAACATCGGCTGGGATCACGCCACGATCGACGGGATGGGGGGTGAGAACCCGGAGCTGTTCGCCGCGGTCAAGGCGGGCGTGCTCGGCTTCTCCAAGGCGCTTGCCCGCTCGGTGGCGCCCGACATTCGCGTCAACGTGCTGTGCCCCGGCTGGGTCGAGACCGCGTACGGCGAGGGAGTGGACCGCGCGTTCTACGACAAGGTCGCCGAAGCCACGCCGCTCAAACGTTGGGGCCGCCCCGAGGACATCGCCGACGCCGCGGTGTGGCTGGCCTCGCCGGCCGCCTCGTTCGTGACCGGCCAGGCGATCAACATCAACGGCGGCACCGTTGGCTGACACGCTGTTCGTCACCGGCCGCCTGGCCGAGCCCGCGCTGCGAAACATCGCGTCCGAGCTGGAGATCGAGCACCAGATCGCCGTGATGAACATCAGCGTGGCCGCGCTGATGACCACGCGCTGGATCGCCCGCCGGCTGAAGGTGCCGGAAGGGGTGGACAACATCGTGATCCCCGGCCTGTGCGAGGGCGAGGTGGACACCCTGCAGCAGGCCACCGGCCTGCCGGTGCGCAAGGGACCGGCCGACGTCCGGGCGCTGCCCGAGTGGTACGGACGCGAAGCGATCCGCAACGAGCTCGGCCCGCGCGACGTGCGCGTATTCGCCGAGATCAACGACGTGCAGTCGCTCTCGCAAGACCAGGTGATCGACCGCGCCGAGGCCTACCGCGCAGCCGGAGCGGACGTGATCGACCTCGGACTGTCACTCGATCGCCCGTGGCTGGCCGACGGCCCGCCTACCATCGCCGCGCTACGCGAGCGCGGGCTTTCACTGAGCATCGACACGCTCGATCCCGAGCACATCCGCATGGCCGACGCCGCCGGCGTGGACTACGTGCTCAGCCTCACGCCGGGCACGATCGATCTGGCCGACGCCCTCAACGCCACGCCGGTCCTGATCACCGACGATCCCGACGACCTCGAGGGCCTCGGCCGGATGGCGGCCCGGATGGACCAACGGAACAGACCCTACCTGCTCGACTCGATCCTGGCGCCGATCAACTCCGGTTTCGCCGCCTCGCTGGCCCGCTACGTCGAGGTCCGCCGCCGTCACCCGGGCGCCGAGATGCTGATGGGGATCGGGAATCTGACCGAGCTCACCGAGGCCGACTCGACCGGCGTCACCGCGCTGCTGATCGGCTTCTGCCAGGAGATCGGGATTCGCGCCGTGCTCACCACCGAGGTCATCGGATGGGCCCACGGGGCGGTGAGTGAAACCGTGCTGGCCGCGCAGATCATGCACCTGGCCGAGCGCCAGGCGCGCCCGCCAAAGCACATCGATTCCGGGCTGGTCACGAGCCGGGACGAGTCGATGCGCGCGCCGACCGAGGAGGAGTTGCGGGCAATGCAGGCGCAGGTCTCGGACGCCAACTACCGACTGTTCGCCGACGCCGACTGGCTGTACGCGTTCAACGGCGAGCGGTTCGTTCGCGAGGCCAACATGTACGCGGTGTTCAACCAGCTTGAGGTCGACGACGCCTCGCACGCCTTCTATCTCGGCAAGGAACTGATGAAGGCCACTATCGCCCGTGGCCTGCGCAAGAACTATCGCCAGGAGGGCCCACTGGACTGGGGCCTCTTGAGCTTTCCCGAACCTCGACGGGAGGACCTCGACCAATGAAGAAGATCCTGATCCAGCTGGACACCGACCACCACCCGAGCGCCTTCGACGCGATCGCCGCCTACGACGCCGACGTCGACGTCGTGGTCGGGTACGGAGAGATCACCGCGGAGAACCTGGCCGACGTCGTCCAGGGCGCGATCTTTCCGCGCGGTCCCGATGGCCTGGCCAATACCGCCTTCTGGGTCGGAGGCTCGAAGGTGCGCGACGGCGAGGCCGTGTTCGAGGCTGCCCAGAAGCTGTTCTTCAAGCCGTTCAACCCGTCGATCATGCTCGACTCGGACGGTTCGAACACCACCGCCGCGGCCGCCGTGGCCCGCGTCCGCGGCGCGGTTGATCTGAAGGGGACAAAGGCGGCGGTGATCGGCGTCGGACCCGTCGGATTGCGCACGGCCGAGCTCTTGCGGCGCGAGGGCGCCGAGGTGACCGAGTTCACGTTCCCGCCCGATGTCATGAAGAGCGGTCACCGCCGCGCGTCGGGCATCCCGGTGGCCCAGGAAGCCGGATTCGAGGTGGTCGAGCCGGGTTCGAGCGACGAACTCGACTCGGCCCTCGCCGGCCACGCGGTGCTGTTCGCCGCCGGCCCGGCGGGCACCCAGATCCTGCGGCGCAGCGGCTGGGCCCAAGAGGGCGTGCGCGTCGTGGTCGACTACTCGGCGGCCGACCCGGTGGGGGTCGAGGGCGTCGACCGGGGCGACAGCCTCGAGGAGGAGGACGGCGTGCTCAAGCTCGGCGCGCTGGCGGTCGGCGGTCCCAAGATGAAGCTGCAAAGGGCCTGCATACAGGCCATGTTCGAGACCAAGGGCACGGTGCTCGACCTGGACGGCGTCTACGACGTCGCCCGGGAGGCCCTCTGAGCCGTTTGTCAGCTCTTGGACTTGGAGAACACGAACTTGCCCATCGGCCCGTCGAGCGGGCCGTCGGCCTCGGGCCGCCACAAGATCGTGTCTTCGATTTTCCGCGCCAGCGTGAAGTCCTTGTCGGTGATCCCGCCCGCCGAGTGCGTGGCCAGCTTGACCCAGAGCTTTCCCCAGGTCACGTTCAGGTCGGCGTGATGACCGGCTGCCTCGCACAGGTAACCCACGGCATTGACCGCCATCAGCGTGGTTGGCCAGCCGTCGGTGTTGAACTTCCGCCGGATCCACTTGTCCTCGTAGTACCACTCATCGAGTCCGTACTCGGAGAACTTGGCGGGGATCTCTTCCTCGCTGTAGGTGCGTGGTTTGTCCTTCGTTGAGCTCATGTGTCCATTATGCCCCGGGTAGCCGGGGTCGACCCGGGAACCGTCTCGTTCGACCTCTGCATACTCGACGACGGGGAGACGGTGGTCGAGCAGGTGTTCGAGACGGGTTCGCTGACCCAGGACAGCGCGCCGCTGCTGGAGAGCCTCGCCCACCACGGACCGTACGACCTCGTTTACGGCCCGAGCGGCTACGGCGTGCCCCTGCTCCCGGCGGCCGACGTCGGAGAGCGCGACCTCGCCGAGATGGTCCTGGTCCGGCCCGACGAGGCCCGCGCAGAGGCCGGAATCGGCGGCATGCGCTCGCTGCTGCGCGCCCTGGCTCGCAGCGGCCTGCCGATCGTGTTCGGCCCCGGCGTCATCCACCTGCCGACGGTTCCGCGGCATCGCAAGTACAACCGGATCGACATCGGGACCGCCGACAAGGTCTGCGCGGCCGCGTGCGCGATCATCGACCAGTCCACTCGGCATGCGATCGCACCGCACGAGACCGCCATGGTCCTGCTCGAGCTTGGGGGCGGCTTCACGGCCGCGCTCGCCATCGATAGAGGCCAGATCGTCGACGGCATGGGCGGATCGTCGGGGCCGCTGGGCGTGCGGGCCGCCGGGGCCCTGGACGGCGAGCTCGCATACCTGCTGGGGCCGGCGCTCGGCAAGAACACCCTGTACAGCGGTGGGGCCCTGGATCCAGCGGGTGAGCTCGACCTCACCGACCTCGAAGCGGTATGGGCCGCAAACGCCGACGCCGAGGGCTGGACGGCGCTGCTCGAGGGCGCGGTGAAAGCCGTGCGAGCCCTGATCGTCAGCGTTCCAAAGCCGCACGAGATCGTCGTCTCCGGTCGCCTGGCCCGCCTCCCCGGGTTGATCTCCGCGCTCGCGGCGTCACTCGAAGCCCCCGTGGTTCCGCTGGTCCCCGGTCAGGCGAGTGCCGCGGCGCGCGGTGGCGCATTGCTGGCCGATGCCCTGAGCGGTGGTCCGCACGCCGCGCTGGCCGACGTGCTCAAGCTGCGCGAATCGAGTGGAAGTGCGCTTGACTATTTGCGGGTGTCGGGGGCGGACACGATCTCGCTGGGGTAACTGATCGGTCAGTGTGACTACCTGCCCGATCAGACAGGTAGGCCACTGACCAATCGGTGAATTAACTTTCGCTGTTGGTCAGGTTGTCTCGCGGCCGCGTCGCTGTTAGGTTTTTTTCTGCCCATTTTCCGGATGGAAGGAGAGAGTCACTGTGGCTGCCACAGATCAGGCCGTTATGGACGGGCTGGCCAAACAGAACGGGGTCACGATCGGGCGGATTCTTGGCCGCGGGAATGTAGGGGTCGCCGAGGAAGGATCCGACGGCAAGATGCATGCCACGGTCCGGATTCCCATGGATGAGCTGGTGTTCGACCCCGGCGTCCTGGTCATGCCTCACGCTGGAATCCTGGAGCTCGAGCTCGTCAACGACGACAACAACTCCCACTGCGCGGTGCTGCCGTGCAACGGTGACGCCAAGTTCATCTGGCTGGTGAACTTCTCGAAGGGGAGGGCGACCCTCGAGCTGGACGGGCCCGGCTACTACTGGTACGGGTCCCGGACCGGCAACGACGAGGGCGGCGGCCTCACCGGGACGATCGTCGTCGGCGGAGAGGTCCCAGACGAAGCCAAGCTCGACCGTCCGCCCCAGCCGCGGCCGTAGAAAGGAGCAGTCGATGGCAACTGAGACCGAATACGTCGACGCAGGCGAAGCGGTTGACTTCCGGAACCTGAGCCCCGGCTACATCGGCACCGCGCCGCCGGTAGCGAAAGGCGTCAACTACGACCGCATCCTCAAGGCCCGCGAGGCGGAGCCGCACAACTGGATCACGTACTACGGCGCCTACGACGGGCAGCGCTACAGCCTGCTCGACCAGATCAACACCTCGAACGTCAAGGACCTGAAGCCCGA
Source organism: Solirubrobacteraceae bacterium (assembly GCA_035252415.1). Taxonomy (GTDB): domain Bacteria; phylum Actinomycetota; class Thermoleophilia; order Solirubrobacterales; family Solirubrobacteraceae; genus Palsa-465. The sequence goes on along the minus strand of DATFDC010000632.1, from coordinate 9,292 downwards.
GTGGGTGTTCCAGTGCGGCTCGATGGGCATGCACTCCGGTGCCTCGACGTACTCGCTGGAGGCGTCGCCCCTGGTCGTCGACGGGATCATGTACGTAACCGGATTCGACGGATGGATCTGGGCGCTCGACGCCAAGACCGGAGCCGAGTTGTGGCGCTATCACCGTGCGTCCCCATACGACGTCCGGCTGTGCTGCGGCAACGTCAACCGTGGGTGCGCCGTGGCGAACGGGATGGTCTTCATGGCCACCCTGAACGCGCACGTGATCGCGCTGGACGCCACGAACGGCAAGCTGATCTGGGACCAGCCCTACGGCGACGTGCGGGCCGGCGAGAGCGCGACGGTCGCCCCGCTGATCGTCAAGGACATGGTGATCGTCGGAAGCTCCGGCGGCGAGTTCGGGGTGCGCGGCCACGCCGACGCCTTCAAGCTCGAAACCGGAGAGAAGGTCTGGCGGTGCTACATGGTCCCCGAGCCCGGCGAGCCTGGCTCCGACACCTGGCCCTCCGATGGCGAGGCCTGGGCGCGCGGCGGCGCAAACTGCTGGACCACGCCGACGTTCGACCCGGACCTCAACCTCCTGTACTTCAACACCGGCAACCCGTGCCCGGACTTCGACGGTGGAGTTCGGGAGGGCGACAACCTGTTCACGAACTGCGTGGTGGCTGTCGACCCGGACACCGGCGAGAAGAAGAACCACTACCAGTACACCCCGCACGACGTGTGGGACTACGACTCGACGATGGAGAACATCCTGTTCGAGATGGACGGAAAGAAGTGCTCCGGCCACTTCGACAAGAACGGGTACTTCTTCGTCCTGGACCGCACGGACTGCAGCCTGATCCGGGTCGTGCCGTACGTCGATCGCATCACCTGGGGTGAGATCGACTCAAGCGGCAAGGTCACGCCGCGGGTGTTCCCCGACGAGGAGGGCGTGCCCGTCCACTTCTGGCCCGGCCCGGCCGGCGCCAAGGAATGGACGCACGCGGCCTACAGCCCGAAGACCGGGCTGTTCTATGCGCCGGTGCAGGACGTCGGCGCGACGGCCACGCGGCGCCGCCGCGAGTTCAAGGAGAGCATCCCGTACTGGGGCGCCGGCGTCGCGGTGGATACCGAGGACGTGGCCGGCTACCTGTCCGCCATCGATCCGTCCACGGGTCAGGAGAAGTGGCGCTTCCGCAATGAGCACCCGATGACCGCGTCGGTGCTGGCCACGGCCGGCGACCTCGTGTTCACGGGCGATCCCGCCGGAATCTTCCGCGGGTTCAACGCCTCGAGCGGAGAGCTGCTGTTCCAGTACACCTGTGGAAGCGGGCATCACTCGAGCCCCAGCACGTACACCGTCGACGGGCGGCAGTTCATCGCCGTGCCGGTCGGGTACGGCGCCTGGACCGAAGGGTTCTACCCGGGCGCCCTCGCCCAGGCGGGTGGATCCGCGGTCTTCGCGTTCGCGCTGCCGGAGTAGGTTCCGAGCCACCGAAGCCATCTGCGATCTGTCACGGCGCCCGAGCCGTGGCAGATCGCAGGCCTCGCCACCGAAAGACCAGTGTTCGCGCTTCTCTCGCTCGGGTTCACACTGAGCCTGGACAACTTCCGCACCTCTCTGGTGCTCGGCGGGCTCAAGCCATCCCTACTGCGCTCGGCCAAGACCTCCGCGATCTTCGGCCTCTGGGATGGCCTCGCGCCGCTGGTCGGGATCATCATCGGACACTTCCTGAGCGACAAGATCAGCTCCACCGCCGACATCATCGCGGCGATCGGGCTCGGCCTATACGGACTGTTCGTCGTCGTCAAGGCGCTGGTTTCGCCTGAGGCCGCGGACCCGGACCTGCGCTTCGCGACTCGCGGGCTCCCAATACCGTTGAGCGTCGACAACGTTGCGGCCGGCGCGGCGCTCGGCATCGCTGGATTCTCCCCCTGGCTCGCGCCTCCCCTGTTCGGGTTCGTCACGTTCTGGATGTCGTTCGCCGGGCATCAGATCGGTAAAACCGCGGTCCAGTTCATCCCCCGCATTCGGACCGACCTGTTGACCGGGCTCGCCTTCGTCGCGATGGCGGTCTTCCTGGTCGTTGGCATCAACCTCCCGGGCGACTGACCCGGAACGCCAAACTGCGCCGCCGCGCGGCCCCCGATTCGTCGCGGACCGTCAAAAAGTCCGCGAATTGCGGCTTCCTCGCGCTAGGATCGCATGGCAACCCGGCTCAGCAGGAGGAAGGATTGGAGCAGCTGACCCCGACACCGCCCGCGGTGGCAGAGGGCGTGCCCCCGCAGCCGCTGCGCGGGCGGGTCAGCAAATTCGTGATCCCCGAGGTGGTGTTCGGGCTAGGCACGCTGGCCGAGGTCGGCGGCGCGGTCCGCCGGGTCGGCGGCCGATGCCCGATGCTGGTGACCGATCCGGGCGTGCTCGCGGCCGGCTGGGTCGAGCGCGCCGTCCCGTACCTGGCCGACGTGAGCGTGCGGTGGCGCCTCTGGCAGGACCTCACGCCAAATCCGAAGGACTTCGAGGTCCAGGCCGCGTTCGAGACGTTCGTCGAGAGCGGCTGCGACGCCCTGCTGGCCATCGGCGGCGGCAGTTGCATAGACCTGGCCAAGGCGGTGGCCATCCTCAGCGGCAACGGCGGACAGATCCTCGACTACGAGGGAATCGACCGCGCCACCAGCCCGATCCCGCCGATGGTCATGGTCCCGACAACCGGCGGCTCGGGCTCGGACGTGTCGCAGTTCTGCGTGGTGACCGACACCCGGCGGAACTTCAAGGTGACGATCGGCGGCCGCGCGCTCGTCCCCGAGATCTCCCTGACCGATCCGGAGGTCCTGACCACGATGTCCGCCGAGCTGACCGCGTACACCGGGATCGATGCGCTCAGCCATGCGATCGAGTCTCTGGTCTCCGAGGCCTGCGACTTCCTGAGCCGGGGACTGGCGATCGCCGCGATCGAGGGAATCGCCGAGCACCTCCCGGTCGCGGTTCAGGACCCCCTCGACCTAACCGCTCGCGAGGGCATGGCCCGCGCGAGCCTGCAGGCGGGGATGGCGTTCACCAACGCGCTGCTCGGGGCGACCCATGCGATCGCCCACCAGATCGGGGGCGCGCTCGACCTCCCGCACGGTCTGCTCAACGCGATCCTGCTGCCTCATGTCATGCGCTTCAACGCCGAGACCCACGCCGAGCGCTACGTCGACGTCGCCGCCGCGCTCGGGATCAGGACCGAGGGGCTCGATGCTGGCACCGCCGCCGAGCGGGCGATCGACCGCATCGAGGAGCTCAGCCGCGGGTTGGGGATTCCGAACGGGCTGGACGAAATCGGCGTCGACCCAGCCGACTTCGACACGTTCGCGCGCAATGCACTGCGCGACGCCTACATCGCGACCAATCCAAGACCAGTTAGCGAGGACGATGTCCGCCGGATCTGTATCGCCGCCTACTGAGCACCCCGCGGTCGACCAGCTGGCGCTCGAGCGCCTGATCGGCGTCCGCTCGTCGAAGCCGAGCTTCTACGCCGCGTTCCGCGACAAGTCCGCCCGGCTCGACCACACGATCGAGACCCTCGAGCGGATCTCCTCCGCGCTGTGCGCCGCCCCGGCGGGACCGGTGGCGGTGTGCGACGCAGTGGTGGAGGCGGCCGCGCGCCACTTCGACGCACGCTGGGCGGCGATGGTGTTCTCGGCCGAGCATGCGGGCGTCGGGATGGCTCGGGTGTTCGTCCATGCCAGCGACGGCGTCATCCAGCGCTGGGAGATGCCGCCCCGGATGCTCGCGATGCTCACCGACCAGACGCTGGCCGCCAAGGGACCGGTGCTCGCCGACCGCGATGACGGGCTCGAGTTCGGAGGTGAGCCCTGCGTGATCGTAGCGGCGCCCATGCCCGTGCACGGTAAGCAGGCGGGGATTCTCGTGGTCGGGCTGCCCGAGGGGGTCAAGGTCGCGCCGAGCGACGTGTCGATCCTGGTCACGCTCGCGAACCATGCCGGCGTCGCGCTGCACAATGCGTCGCTGTTCCAGGAGAACGGCCGCCGGGCGGCGGAGCTCGAGCGCCGCAGCTCAGAGCTCGAGGGAACCCTGCGGCGCCTCGAGCAGGCCGGACGGCGCCAGCTCCTCTCCGAGGAGCGCAACCGGATCGCGCGCGAGCTACACGACAGCGTCGCCCAGCACCTCCTGACCATCGGCATGAACCTCGAGTGGTGCCGCCGGCAGGGGTCGACCTCTGACAATGTGCTCGAGCGCATGACCGCGGCTCAGGCGCTGGCGCGCTCGGCGGTGGACGAGATCCGTGCGGTGATCTTCGAGCTGTCCAGCGATGGCCAGATCGAGCTGCCGCGGGCGCTGCGCGAGGTGATCGAGGACGTCGAGGCCGGCACGCGCCTGGACGTCGGGCTGCGGGTGTACGGGGAGACCCAGCCCGTGGCGGCCAGTACCCAGCATGCGCTGGTGCAGATCGCCCGCGAGGCGCTGTTCAATGTGGTCCGTCATGCCGAGGCGCGGCATGCCTGGGTCACGCTGCGCTGGCGGCCGCAGGTGGTGTCCCTGGCCGTCGCCGACGATGGCAAGGGCAACCACCGCAGGCTCCAGCACCAGCTGTTCATCTCGCGTCCGGACGGCGCTCACCTCGGGTTGGCCGGGATCGCGGAGCGGGTGCGCAGCGTGGGCGGCGCCACCTGGTTCGAGGGCCGGCGCGGCGGAGGCGTGAAGCTGCGGGTCGAGGTGCCGCTCGGAGGCACGGTTGGCGTCGCCTGAGCCGGCCCCCGCGGCTCCCGCCCGGGTGATGCTGGTCGACGATCACGCGATCGTTCGCCGGGGGTTACGCTCGATCCTCGAGCTCGAGCCCGACATCTCGGTGGTCGCCGAGGCGGGCGACCGGACCGAGGCGCTCCGGGCGCTCGAGCGCGCCGAGCCCGACGTGATCCTGCTCGACCTCAAGCTGAGCTCCGATCACGACACCGAAGGGCTCGCGCTGTGCAGCGAGATCGTCCGGCGCCGGCCCCAGTCCAACGTCGTGATTCTCTCGACCTTCCTGAACGAGAGCCTCTTGAACCAGTCGCTGCGCCGCGGCGCCAAGGCCTACGTGCTCAAAGACGTCGACCTGGTCGAACTCGTGCGGATCATCCGGAGCGTGTCCCGTGGGGAGTCGGGGTTCGATGCCCGCAGCGCCGCGATGGTCAGGGCGCTGGTGGCCGGCGAACGGGGGGACGGCGAGCCGGAGTTCACCCAGCGCGAGCGCGAGGTCACCGAGCTCGTGGCCAACGGGCTGACCAACGCCGAGATCGGACGGCGGATCTTCGTCTCGGAGAGCACGGCGAAGTTCCACGTGCGCAACGTGATGCGCAAGCTCGGCGTCCACAGCCGGGCCGAGGTGGCCTATGCCGCCGGCAAGCGCGGCCTGCTCGATCGCTTCTCCAGCCGGTAGCCGGCCGGCATACGTTCGTCGAAAATGTCTGCGGGATGGCGCCAATGAGCGGCGATCGGCCGATGCCGCTCTGCGGTGACCCCACTCGCAGTCGATCTCGATGCATTCCGCCGTTCGCGAGGCGTGAGCCTGCGCGACGAGACGATCGTCCGGCTGCGGCCGATGACGGCCGGCGATGAGCCCGCCCTGCGCGCGTTCCTGGAGACGATCTCACCGGAGTCGCGCCGCCTGCGCTTCTGCGGATCGATCAGCCCGGAGCGCGCGGCGACCATCCTGGCCGACTGCTCATGCCCCGGCGACCGTGCCCTGATCGCGGAGGTGCCCGGAGCACGATCGATCATCGCGCACGCCGCCTCCTACCGGCTCGGGCCGGATCTGGCAGAGGTCGCGTTCCTGGTCGCCGACGCATGGCAGGGCCATGGCCTCGGATCGCTTATGCTCTCGCGGCTGGCCGCTGAGGCCGGCGAGCAGGGAGTCAGCAGTCTGTTCGCCGAGGTGGCGCCGGAGAACGGCCGCATGCTGACGGTGTTCAAGCGCTTGGGCCATCCGATCGAGATCCGGCCGGACGGGGGGCTCGTCGAGGTGCGGATTTCCATCCCGTCCTCCGTGCCTGCGCCCGCGCTCGCCGCCTGACGTCAGCGATCGGACCTCAAATTCGGCGGCCATTCGACCGATCTTCCAGGGTGGAAGAACCTAATGGCCATCGAGCAACTCACCGACGAGTACGAACAGACCTCTGCGCTTGAGCGCGGTGGCGTCTGGTCACTCGAGGTCCTTGCCCGGCGAGAGGGCGAGCAAGGCAGGTTCACCCGGGACGTCTCGCACGCGCTCGATGCGCTGGGCCAGATGACCTCTCAGTTCTCCTGCGGATCGGCCCGCAGCTCCATGGCGGTCTCGCTGATCAGCCAGAGCGTGCAGCAGCTGGGCGACCAGCTGGAAGACTTGACCGCGCGATCGGCGTCGCTGCGCGACTCCTCCGAGCAGGCCGCCCGATCGGCGGATGAGTCGGCCGAGCTGGCCGAGCAGCTCTCCCTCGAGGCCGCGCGCGGCCTCGAGGTGCTGCGTCCGCTGATCGACGCGACGCGCGAGATCAGCGAGCAGGTGGTCCGCGTCCACGAGCTCGTCGAGACGCTCGCGCGCAACGAGCTGGCGAGCATCGGCGAGTTCTCGGCCGTGATCGACCGGATCGCCGACCAGACCAAGCTGCTCGCGCTGAACGCCGCCATCGAGGCGGCGCGCGCGGGCGAGCACGGGCGCGGCTTTGCCGTGGTGGCCGACGAGGTTGGCAAGCTGGCGTCGGAAACCGCCTCTCAGACCTCCCAGATCCGAGACACGATCAAGCGCACGCGCTCGCAGATGGAAGACGTGGTGAGCGCAGCCGCGACGGCGCGCGAGCACTCGGCCTCGAGCACCGCGGATGCCGACACCGGGCTCGAGGTGCTCGGGCGCATTTCCGAGCTGATCGGCACCTCCAACGACCGCGCGACGCAGATCGCCACGCTGGCCCGAGAGCAGCGCTCAGACGTCCAGGCGATCGACTCGGGCCTGAACGTGATCACCGCGGGCAGCGCCGAGATCGAGCAGCAGGCCGAATCGGTGGCGGCCGCGCAGCTCGAGCTTTCCTCGAGCACGGAGCGCGCCTCGATCACGCTCGGCAAGTTCGATACGGGCGGGCTGATCTCGCGCCTGCGCAACCGCTGCGAGCAGCTCGCCGACGAGCTCCGGGAGATCCTCGAGACGGCGGTCGACGAAAGACGAGTCAGCCTCCCGCAGGTGCTGGAGCTCCGCTACGAGGAGGCAACGGGGCCGTTGATCGCGCGCTTCGGACGCCTGTTCGACGTCTCGCGGGCCGACCCCGCGGGATTCAACCCGCCGAAGTACCACACGGCCTACGACGCGATCGTGGACCGCGCGATGATGGCGCGGATGGATGCGGTGGTGGCGGCCGAGCCGGGGCTCACGTTCGCCTTGCCGTTCGATCTGAACGCTTACGCGCCGGCGCACAACAGCTCGGTCACCAAGGCGATCACCGGCGACCCGGCCCTTGACCTGGCCGGGAACCGCACCAAGCGCTTCTTCCTGGATTCGCCCGCGCTGACTCGCGCCTCGCGGATGAAGCTGGGCGTCGAGCTGCCCGTCGAGGTCCTCACCCGGCAGCAGATCGCCGCCGCGGGCGCCGGCTTGACCGCGCCCGACCGCGACAGCCGGCCGTTCCTGCTTCAGACCTACGCCCGCGACACCGGGGCCGTGCTCACCACGCTCTCGGTGCCGCTGTACGTCAAGGGCCAGCGCTTCGGCTGCGTGTGCCTGGGCTGGGATCCCGACAAGCTCCGCCGCTGACTACGCCTCCACCTGCCTCGACGGCCGCCGACAGCGCCGGGTCAAATCCGTACGGCGCCAGCGCGCGGGCCAGTCGCCTCACCTCGGCCTGGATCACCGCATCCGCGTGGCGACGTCGGACGCGCGATCGGGAGATTCGAGACGTTCCGGTCCGCTCGTTGGTTGCCGTCATCTGGCTCCTTTCGTCGGTTACACCAAGTTTCCGGCAGGCCCGGGTCTTGGTCCAGCGCGCCGTCCGTGAGCGAACGCCGGCGTGCGTTGTGCGGTCAGCGAACAGACATCGGGGCGGCCTCCCCGGCAGTGTTTGGGGCCTCGCCAGGGAATCCGGCTCGATCCCGGACCGCGGCTCGCGACGTGCCGAGGCCGGATTCCCCTAGCTCGGCGTCCGTGGGGCCGGGTACCCCGTCCGGACACTGTCGCTGCCCCTCCTCGTGTCCGCGCCACCGAGCACCCCACCCGCCCAGGTCCGCCGGCCACCGTGCAAAACGCCCCAAGGCCCCAACCCCCGCCGAGCTTCGGGGGCATAAGCATTCGGGGCGTGCTTATGTCCCCGAGGTCGCTGCAGGCGAGGGGGCTCTCGGGCGAAATGCACCCGGGCTCTCAAGACGGGCGTGGGCGCCGGTACGGCGTCCTTCGGGCGCAGTGCCATTGCGGCCGATTCGCCCCGCGACCCACGGGACGCCGTATCGGCGTCAGGCCCGACGCTCAGCAGTTGCCGTCGACGTCGCAGGCCTCGCCACCGGTCACCACGACCGGCGCGGGGTCACGACGCGTCCAGCCCTCGTGCAGCAGCTGAAGCAGAGAGTCGGGCGGATGGGCGCCGGACACTCCGAGCTTGCGATCGACGACGAAGGTCGGGACCGCGCTGATGCCAAATGCCTGGGCCATCCGCTCATCGCCGCGGACCTGGTCGGCGAAGCGCTCGCCGGCCAGCATCTCGCGGGCCTCGTCCATGTCCAACCCGACCTCGCCGGCCAGGCGGACCAGGGCCTCGCGATCGCTCATCAGTTCACCCTCGCTGAAGTAGGCCCGGAGCAGGCGCTCCTTCATGGCGTCCTGCAGGCCGTGCTCGGCGGCCAGGTGGATGAGCCGGTGGCCGTCGAACGTGGTGCCGGACCGGGCGATGTCGAAGCGGAACTCGAGCCCCTCACCGGCCGCCGTCTCGGTCATCTGGCGTTCCATCTCGCGGGCCTGCTCGACGCTCATCCCGTACTTCTCGGCGAGACGGGCGGCCCGCTCGCCCTCGCGCTCGGCCGGCGCGGCGGGATCGAGCTCGAAGCTCCGCCACGTCACGTTCACCTCGCCCGAGTGCTCGAACCGCGCCAGCGCGGCTTCGAAGCGGCGCTTCCCGATGTAGCACCAGGGACAGGCGATGTCAGACCAGATCTCGACGTCCATGCATACGAGTCTAGCCGCGCGCGGCTCAGTTCCAGGGAAGCGCGCTGCGCTTCTCCCAATACGTCTCGGGGTCCTCGACCACGCCGTCGAATCGACCCGCATCGACGTCCAGCCCGAGCGCGCCGAGGTTGCTCTCAAGCTGCCCCACG
>DATFDC010000631.1:0-4947 GCA_035252415.1 Solirubrobacteraceae bacterium | reverse complement strand
TAAAACGGCCTTCACCCGGAGCCTGAACCCGGCCTTGACCCGGCGCTCGGACCCCGGTTTCCCCTCACTCGGCGCCCCGGAGATCGTGAATCCGTTTGCACCGGGCTCTGGCGCGGAGAACTCCTCACTCGCATCGCGCTGCGCGCCGAGTGCGGCGTTTCCGGGGCTCCTATCGCTTCGACGTGACCAGCACGAGGCCGTAGACGACGAGCGCCAGGCACGCGGCCAGCGCCACCAGACCGGCGACGGTCAGCGCGGCCGCCGGGCCACCCCGATGGTCGCGGCGCAACTCGCTCGCCCGGTCGGCACAGTAGATCACGGTCGAGAAGGCCACGGTGACGCCGAGGCCGGCGGCCATGGCGGAGATCACCACCCTCAGCAGGGTGCCGGCGGACAGCGCGGAGGCGGCGATCACGGTCATGCTTGCGCCACCGGAACCGGCTGGGGTCGCAGCACACGCCGGCCGAAGATCAGCACCAGGACGAGCACGCCCACCACGAACAGCACGAGCGACCCGGTCATCCCGCCGCCCAGCAAGCGGGTCAGGCCGTAGGCGCCGGCCGCAGCGCCCGCGGCGGCGGGAAGAGTCAGCATCCAGGCCACGACGATGTTGCCGGCGACGCCCCAGCGCACCGCGGACAGCCGCTTGGCGGCGCCGGCGCCCATCACGCCGCCGTTGATCACGTGGGTGGTCGAGATCGGGAAGCCCGAGTGCGAGGCCGCCAGGATTGCCGCCGCGCCGGCGCTCTGAGCGGCAAAGCCCTGGCTCGGGTCCATCTTGATGATCCGCATGCCGGTCGTCTTGATGATCCGCCAGCCGCCGGCATAGGTGCCGAACGCGATCGAACACGCCGACGCGACGATCACCCAGGTCGGGACGTAGACGTGCGCCGATGAGATCGAGCCTCCGGCGACCAGCGCCAGCGTGATCACACCCATGGTCTTCTGCCCGTCGTTGGTGCCGTGCGAGAGCGACAGCAACCCGCTCGAGAGCACCTGTCCGAGCTTGAAGCCGCGATTCACCACCCCCGGGCGTCGCCGCCCGACCACGCGATAGGCCAGGAGGATCGAGGCCCAGGCGACCACGAAGGCGAGCACCGGCGACAGGATGGCCGGCACGATCACCTTGTCGAGGATCCCCGTGCCCTGGATCGCGCCGGCGCCCTCAGCCGCCCAGGCCGCGCCGACCAGTCCGCCGATCAGCGCGTGCGACGAACTCGAGGGCAGGCCCAGCCGCCAGGTCACCAGATTCCAGGCGATCGCCCCGAGCAGCGCCGCGAACACCACACTGGTCGTCGTGGCCGAGGTCGACACGATCCCGCTGGCGATCGTGGTCGCCACCTTGAGCGAGATGAACGCGCCCACGAAATTGAGGACGGCCGAGTACGTCACCGCGATGCGCGGTGGCATCGCCCGCGTGGAGATCGACGCCGCAACCGCGTTGGCCGTGTCGTGAAAGCCGTTCGTGAAGTCGAACGCGAGCGCGGTCACGATCACGACGACGAGCAGGGCCTCCTTCACGCGGCGCCTCCACGATCCATGGCGCGAGCCTTACACAGACTTGCGACCGACTTGTGAAGGAGTTGTGAAAGTGCGGTACGGCTGACGGCGTGGCTACGACATGTCCTGGCCGCCGTTGACGTCGTACACGGCGCCGGTGATGAACGACGAGTAGTCCGAGGCCAGGAAGTGCACGACGCGCGCCACGTCATCGGGGCGCCCGAACCGGCCCACCGGAATCTGGGACTTGACCCGCTCCTGCGCCTTCTCGGGCATCGCCTGGAGCATCTCGGTGGCGATGAAGCCCGGCGCCACCGCGTTCACGGTCAGGCCGATCGAGTCCTCGCTCAGCTTCCCCGAGCGCCCGAGCTGGAAGCAGGCCTCGCGGGCCAGCGACCTGGTCAGCCCGAACAGGCCGGACTTCGACGCCGAGTAGTTGGCCTGCCCGATGTTCCCGGTCGAGCCGATGATCGAGGAGATGTTGATGATCCGCCCCGTCCCGCGCTCGAGCATGTGCGGCATCACCGCCTGGCTCATGAAGAACGCGCCGGACAGGTTGACCGCGAGCACCTTGTACCAGTCCTCGTCGGTCAGCTTCAGCGCCGTCTTGTCGATCGTGATCCCGGCGTTGTTGACCAGCACGTCGATCCGTCCGTGCTGCTCACAGACCTCGCCGACGGTGCGCCGGCAGTCCTCGGCCGAGCCGACGTTGCCCTGATGGATGCTCCCGGTCATGCCGTTCTCCTCGAACTGGCGCATGAGCGCGTCGGCCGTGTCCTTGTCGCGGCCGTAGCCCGCGGCCACCACCGCCCCCTGCTCGGCGAAGCTGCGGCTGATCGCCGCGCCGATCCCGCGCGTGCCGCCGGTGACGAACACCACGCGGCCGGTCATGCGGGGACGCCGCACGCCCGCCGGGAACGACTCGTCGGTGGGGATGATCGTGTCCTGGGCGCGTGTCTCTGAGGTTTCAGTGCTCATGAATCCCTCGCCTCCTTCAGGTTCGTTTCAGTCCCTCGGCTCTGACCGTTCGGCCAGCCAGCCCGACATCTCGGGCCACAGTTCCTTGCGCGCGGCGGATCCGGCGACCAATCCGATGTGCCCGCCCGGGCGCGCGAAGTGCTCGACGTCCTCGCTCGAGATCAGGTCGAAGAACGGCATCGTTCCGGGTCGCGGCGCGATGTGGTCCGCCCCCGCGGTGATCACCAGCACGCTCTGGTCGATCCGGCTGAGGTCGACCAGCCTGTCGCGCAACCGCACCCGCCCGCGCAGCAGGCCCGCATCGCGGTACATCAGTTCGATCCACTGTGCCCATGCCTTGCCCGGGAACGGCGGGTTGTCGGCCACCCACTTGGCCATCGGCTGGTAGGCCTCGCGGCGCGCGCTGCCCTCCTGCACGTTGTCCCACAGCCGCCGGTACGTGGTCCAGAAGTTCGTCACCGGCTTGAGCATCTTGTTGGCGAAGTCGATCGCGCCCCCGGGCAGCGATCCGTAGTACGAGGCGACGCGCTCGACGTCGAAGTCCTCGTCGCCCACCCATTTCGCGTACCCCGACTGGCGGCCGTCGATTGGCATCGTGAGCTCGACCAGGTTCTTCACCGGAGCCCGCTCGCCGCCGCGGTCCAGCCCGCAGTACATCGCGCACAGGGTCGCCCCGATGCACCAGCCCATCAGCGTCAGCTCTTCGGCCCCGGCCGCGCGCAGCGTCTCGCGCACCGCCCAGTCGAGCTCGTCGCACACGAACTCGTCGAGCCCCATCTCGGCGTCCTCCTCGTCGGGATAGCCCCAGTCGACCAGGAACACGTCGTATCCCTCCTCGAGCAGGTACTCGACGAGCGAGGCGCCGGGCCGCAGGTCGAAGATGTCGGGCCGGTTGATCAGCGCGAACACGAGCAGCAGCGGCACGCGGTAGCGCCGGTTCGAGGAGCGGTAGCGGTAGAGCGTGGTCTCGCGGTGAGTCCACACGACTTCCTTCGGCGTGGCCCCGACGAGCGCGTCGTCGGTCGTCAGGAGGATGTTCGTGTACTCGAGCGCGTTGACCGGGAAGCGCAGCGCCCGCTCGACGACGCTCACGATCGCGCCTCCTCGCGGTCGCGGTCGCGGTCGCGGTCCCGGTCCCGGTCCCGCGCGACCAGATCGCGGAGGCTCTCGACCTCCTGGAGCACGCGCTCGAGCTTGTCCTCGTTGCGATGCAGCTGACGCGACAGCCGCACGATGTCGGCTCGTCCCGCCACTCGCAGGTTTCGCCACAGCAGATCGATCGAGTCGAACGCGATCCGGGTCAGCGCCGCCGTGTTCTCGGCGCTGAGCGCCAGCAGCCGGCCGAAGCTCGGCTTGCGCACCAGTTCCTCAAACGCCTTGGCCGCATTCGATTCGGCCTCCTCGAACAGCGCGCGCATCTGCTCCTCGGGCGACTGCGCACCGTTGCTGCGGTCTGCCATCGCCATCCCTCCTTCGCTGGACCTGCTTTCGAGCCTACCCCATCGAATGAGGCCCACACAGGAGTCTGATCCGGCCGACCCCCTTGCTGGGGGGTCCTCATCGCTACTGTCCGACCAATGAACGCGGGAACGGACGTTGCGGTGATCGGGGCAGGCATCGTCGGCCTCTCGACCGCCTTCGCCCTCACCGAACAGGGTGCCTCGGTGACCGTGTACGAGCGCGGGGTACCCGGCAACGCGCAATCGGGCGGCGAGGCGCGGATCTTCCGCCATGCCCACGACGACCGCCGGCTGGTCGAGTTCGCCCTGGAGGCTCGGCGTGTGTGGCGCGACTGGGAGGAGCACTTCGGGGTCGAGCTGCTCTCGCGTGACGGCGTCCTGGCGCTCGGCCCGGCGGCCCACCGGCATCTCGAGACCATGCGCAGCGCCGGCGTCCGCGCCCACCTGATCGCCGGCGAGGAGGTGCCGCAGCATCTGCCGGTGCTCGCGCCGTGGTCGAGGCGCGCCGTCTTCGACGAGGACGGCGGTGCGATCCGCGTCCGGGCGAGCATCGACGCCCTGACCCAGGCGCTTCGCCCCCAGCTCGTGTTCGACGAGGTGATGTCCGTGCGGCCCAAACCGGAAGGCACGGTCGAGGTGCGCGCGGGCGGATCCACCACCGAGCACGGGCGGGTCGTCGTGTGTGCCGGTCGCGGCACCGCGGCTCTGGCGCGCGGCGCCGGGCTGCCGTTGCCTCTGCGCCAGGCCGCCCACGTCCGCCTCACCTACGCGGTCCGGGGCGAGCCTCCCGAGCGCCTGGCCTGCCTGCTCGATTCAAGTGGCGAGGGCGGCGACGTCGGCGGCTACGCCGACCCGCTGCCGGGCAACGCGACCTACGCCGTCGGCCTCGCCGACACCCCGGTGCACGAGGACGGCAGCCTGGCCGAAGCCGCCGAGCTCGAGACGATCGCCGCCCGGACCACCGAGTACGTCACGCGCATGTTGCCGGGGCTCGAGCCCGAGCCGGTCG
>DATFDC010000630.1:0-3404 GCA_035252415.1 Solirubrobacteraceae bacterium | reverse complement strand
CGGCATCGACCGGACGCGGTTCGTGGCCGGCGAGGTCGAGCACGTGACCCAGATCCCGAGCGCGACCGACAGCACCGTCCCCGAGGAGGTCCTCCAGGAGACGTAGCCGCCATCCCGACGCCAGGCATCCGACTGGTCAGCCGCTGCGGGAGATCTCGGAGACTAGATAGAACCCAGCTGAACGATCCCGAACGCCAGGACGGCGATCCCGATCACTGCCGTGGTAGGCGCGACGATGATGGGCCAGTGAGTAACGAGCAAGGTTCCTATCGGCCGCAGAACGCGCTCGGCCCGGGCGCCCATCACGGCAACAGTGACGGCGATCCCGATCAGAGGAAGTGTGTAGATGACGCAGTAGAGGATCAGCAGTAAGAGCTTCTCCGCGTTGGAGACGCCGGAGCCGGCGATCAGCGCGATTGCCGCGAAGTAGGGGAAGGCTGTGAGCATCTCCACTCCCGCGAGAGCCGCACCGATCAGCGCCGGCGATCCGTACCTCCTGCGTTCATCGATCGGCTCCGCGCCCGTGAGCGCGTTCCTGCGGATCCAGATGACCGCCGCGCCGACGATCATGACGATTCCGGCCGCCGTGACCAGCGCGTACTTGACGCTCGCGCCCGGCTTCGGAACAAGCGAGAGGATCAGATCGGCCAGGCCCAGTCCCAGCGCCACGCCGATCAGAAAGGTGACGCTCCAGGCAGCAAGCGCGAATGTCACTACCCCTCGACGCGCGCGCGGGCGTGTCGCAACAAACAGCTGCCCCCCGATCAGCGACGGGTTGATGCAGTCCGGCAGCGCGATGGCAACCATGGTCAACGCCAGCTTCAACATCTCGCGGTGACGCTAGCCCAAGCGTGCGTCATCCGGGCCAATCATGCGGCCGCGGCTTAGGGGTCTTCACCGACCTGGTCGCTCGGGTGTGGTTGGCTCGACTGCGTTTGCCCGGCGATGCGACCACGTTGGAGGACGATGTGTCCACTCGTGCCAGGCGCAATGCCCGGAGCGCTTTTCGCTAGAGCGGTGGGCTCGTGATCACGACTGTTCTTCATCTGCTGGCGGTGATCGGCATCGTGTTTGCGATCAATCTGCTGCCCGCCTTCGGACCGCCGACCTGGGCCCTGCTGGTGTTCGCCCGCTTTCAGTGGCCGGACGTCCCGCCCGCAGCCCTGATCGCCGCTGGCGCGCTGGCCGCGACCTCCGGTCGCCTGGTGCTCGCCGTCGGCACGCGCAAGCTCAGTGGACGGCTCTCTCCCGAGCGGCGGGCCAACCTCGAAGCGCTCGGGCGAACGCTCGCCAGGAGCAAGACCGGCGTGGTGGCCACCCTCGCGCTGTTCGTGTTCTCGCCCCTGCCCTCGGCGCAGCTGTTTATGGCGGCCGGCCTGGCCGACGTACCCCTGCTGCCGCTCGCCGGCGCCTTTCTCATCGGCCGCTCGATCAGCTACACGATCTACGTGACCGCCGCCACCGCCGCGCAGGAGACGGTTCAGCGGCTCCTGCGCCAAGGTCTGACATCGCCCTCGGTGATCGCCATCCAGCTGGCCAGCCTCGCCGCCGTTGTCCTGATCGTCAAGATCGACTGGATCAAGATCATCGACGGGATTCGTGCGCGTGTCGCCCGTCTGCGCGGAAAGCCCGCCCCGCCTTCCGTCAGGCCACCCGATTTCGATCTCCCGAGCGGGGGGTCGGCCTGAGGAGAATTCTGGCCCACGTTCGGTTCGGGTGCCAACGTCTGCTAGACAGCACCGGTGTTCGAGTCGTTCACCGAGGCACAGTGGGTGGGGTTCTCGCTCGTCTTGCTCGGGATCGCACTCATCTCCGGCATGCTCGTACGCCGCCTCGTCCCCTGGCTGGCCGCTCTGTACGTCCCGGCGAGCGTTCTCGCCGGCTTCCTGATCCTGTTGGCAGGACCGCAGGTTCTCGGAGAGGTGACCAGCGGCTGGAGCTTGATTCCCGCCCAGACCATTTCGGTGCTCTCGGCGTTGCCCGGGTTGCTGATCAACATCGTCTTCGGGGGCATCATGATCGGCAAGACCCTGCCCTCGATGCGCCGGATCTGGAACGACGCCGCACCGCACGCGATCTTGGGCGGTGTCTTCTCCTTCGGTCAGTTCGCGATCGGCGGCCTGGCCGTCACCTTGCTTCTGACACCGGTGTTCGGGCTTCCGGACGCCGCCGGCTCGATCATCGAGATGTCCTTCGCGGGCGGGCACGGCACTATCGGTGGGATGGGCGGGCTGCTCGACAATGCAGGCGCCGGCGAACTGGTCGATATCGGGTTGGGTCTGGCTACGATCAGCATGCTGACCGGTGTCGTCGGCGGCACCATTCTGGTCAACTGGGCTGTCCGTAGACCAGGCATCGACGTCGCCCGCGAGCGCACGACAGCCCGGTCCACTGCGAGTCGACTGAGCGACGTGCCGCCCAACGAAGGCGATACGCCCGACGAGGTCGGGCTCGGCTCGATCAGACGCAGCTTCGGCGCCATCGCCATCGCCATCTTCCTCGGCTAGCTGCTTCTCACCGGCCTCCGGGCGATCACCAAGGCGTTCGGTTCTGACCTTTCGACCGATTCCCGCTGTTTCCGTTCACCATCATCGGCGGGTTCGCTATCCAGGTGGTGCTGTCGGTGACCAACTACGAGCACCTCGTCGAGCGTCGCACCGTCAACGACATCACCGGCCTGTCCCTCGACATTCTCATCGCCGCAGCGATCGGCTCCCTGTCCCTCGCGACGCTTGGCGGGAACGTCCCGAGCATCCTGATCCTCACCGCGCTCTCCGTCGCGTGGAGCGTGACGGGTCTCGTTTGGCTAGGGCCCCGTCTCTTCCGCGAGCACTGGTTCAACCGTGGCATCGCCGATTACGGCCAGTCGCAAGGAAACGTCGCGACCGGGTTCATCCTTGCCGAGATGGCAGACCCGGCGCACACCTCAGGCGCCGCCGCCTGCTACGGGTACAAGCAGCTCTTCTATGAGCCCTTCCTCGGCGGTGGCATCCTCACTGCACTCAGCGTGCCGATCATCCTCAGCATCGGCTCTCTTGCCTTCGGCATCGCGTCTGCCGCCATCACGGCCGACCCGATCACCTGGGGTGTCGCGCGCAACCGCTCCGGACCCTCTAAGCCGAGCGATTGAACGGCGCCCGCGTCCGCGACGGTTAGCTCTTGCGGGGCTGAGCCGCCGGCGTCCGGTGCCTCCTGGGCGGCGAGGGATCCGGTTCCAAGAGGACGAGGGCATCGTCGAGAATCGATTCAAGCGGGACGTCGGCTGCCTCGTCGGCGATTTCGCGCAGTCGTTCGGCGTCGATCCGCATCTCGAACGCACGGGCTGTGCGGTCGAAGCGCTCGGCCTCTAATCCTTGGAGGCGCACACCAATCCGGTCGAGCGCTTGGCCGGCGATGGTCTGCAG
>DATFDC010000629.1:0-3535 GCA_035252415.1 Solirubrobacteraceae bacterium | reverse complement strand
AGGCCGTCCAGGCCGCGCAGGCGCGGTCCGCCGCCCGCAAGGCCCGCGACCTGACGCGCCGCAAGAGCGCGCTGGAGAACTCGCCGCTGCCGGGCAAGCTCGCCGACTGCTCGGTGAAGGACCCGGCGCTGAGCGAGATCTTCATCGTCGAGGGCGACTCCGCCGGCGGCAGCGCCAAGCAGGCGCGCAAGCGGGAGTTCCAGGCCATCCTGCCGCTGCGGGGCAAGATCCTCAACGTCGAAAAGAGCCGGATAGACAAGGTCCTCCAGAACCAGGAGATCCAGGCTCTGATCACCGCGATCGGCACCGGCGTGCGCGACGAGTTCGACATCGAGAAGGCGCGCTACCACAAGATCGTGCTGCTGACCGACGCCGACGTCGACGGTGCGCACATCCGCACGCTGGCGCTCACCCTGTTGTTCCGCGAGATGCAGCCGCTGATCGAAGCCGGCTACGTGTACATCGCCAAGCCGCCGCTGTATCGCCTGACCCGGGGACAGAAGCACCGCTACATCGAGCGCGAGTCCGAGCTCGAGGACATCCTGCTCGGTGACAAGTTCGAGAAGCTCGAGGTGTTCGATCGCTACAACAAGCAGCTGAAGCTGACCGACACCCGCTGGAAGCGCTTCAACCGTCTGCTCAAGCAGTACGACGGCTGGGCCTCCGCCCTGCGCGCGGCGCACGGTCACGGGGTGATCGACTTCCTCCAGCAGGCGCGCTTGCTCGAGGAGCAGATCACCGACGTGCGTGCGCTCCTGAACCACATCGCCAAGGACGGCCAGAACGGCGACGCGTACCAGGCCGAGTTGCTCTCCGAGGACGAGCGTGTGGTGGTGATCCGCACGGTCGAGGCGAAGACCGGCCTGGCCACCACGCATCACGTCCCCCGCGCAACGCTCGAGGCCGAGGAGTACCAGAAGCTGGCCGAGGTGCACTCGGAACTCGTGGAGCTGGTCGGTACGCCACCGTTCCACGTCCAGCTGGGTGAGCACTCCAACGACGCCGCGACGTTCGACGAGCTGCGCGAAGCCGTCCTGGCCGTCGCCCAGCGCGGCATCGAGTACTACCGCTTCAAGGGCCTGGGCGAGATGGACGCGCACGAGCTGCGCGAGACCACGATGGATCCCGCCAGCCGGACCCTGGTCCAGGTCACGATGGAGGACGCGGCCTCGGCCGACCAGGTGTTCTCGATGCTGATGGGCGACCAGGTCGAGCCGCGGCGAGCGTTCATCGAAGAGAACGCGCGGCTCGCCACGCTGGACACGTAGGAGGCCCCAGCCATGTCATCGATCGACACCATCAGCGGCGGCAACATCGAGCCTCGCGGGCTCGAGGAGGAGATGCGCTCGGCGTATCTCGATTACGCGATGTCGGTGATCGTCGGGCGCGCCCTGCCCGACGTCCGCGACGGCCTGAAGCCCGTCCACCGCCGCATCCTCTACGCGATGAACGAGCTGGGCCTGCGCCCGCCGCGCAAGCACGTCAAGTGCGCGACGATCGTCGGCGAGGTGATGGGCAAGTACCACCCTCACGGGGATTCGGCGATCTACGACACGCTGGCCCGGATGGCGCAGGACTTCTCGATGCGCTATCCGCTCATCGACGGCCACGGGAACTTCGGCAACATCGACGGGTGGGGCGCCGCGGCCATGCGCTACACCGAGGCCCGGCTCGACCCGCTCGCCACCGAGATGCTGCGCGACATCGACCAGGACACGGTCGACTTCGCGCCGAACTTCGACGGCTCGAAGCAGGAGCCGCTGGTCCTCCCCTCGCGCTTCCCGAACCTGCTGGTCAACGGCGGCGCCGGAATCGCGGTCGGCATGGCCACCAACATCCCGCCGCACAACCTGCGCGAGGTCGTGGCCGCCACGCTCGCCTACATCGAGGACCCCGACATTCAGCTCGAGGGCCTGGCGAAGCACATCAAGGGCCCGGACTTCCCGACCGCGGGGACGATCCTCGGCCGGGAGGGGATCCGCGACGCCTACGCGACCGGTCGCGGGCGGATCCGCGTTCAGGCCAAGGCGCACATCGAGCCGATCGGCCAGGGCAAGGAGGCGATCATCGTCTCGGAGCTGCCCTTCCTGGTGCGCAAGGGCGGCGACGGCGGGGTGATCGAGAAGATCGCCACGCTGGTCCACGAGAAGAAGCTTTCCGAGATCACCGACATCCGCGACGAGTCGGACCGCAACGGGATGCGGATCGTGATCGAGCTCAAGCGTGACGCGATCCCCAAGGTCGTGCTCAACAAGCTGTTCAAGCACACGCCGATGCAGCAGACCTTCGGCGTGAACATGGTCGCGCTGGTCGACGGCGTGCCGCGCACGCTGTCGCTGCGCGAGGTGATCGGCCACTACGTCGACCACCAGCGCGTGGTCATCGTCCGCCGCACCAAGTACGAGCTGCGCCGGGCCGAGGAGCGTGCCCACGTCCTGGAGGGCCTGCTGATCGCGCTCGCGAACCTGGACGAGGTGATCGCGCTGATCCGCGGCTCCCAGACGCCGGAGGTCGCGCGGACCGGGCTGGTCGAGCGCTTCGAGCTGACCGTCGTCCAGGCCCAGGCGATCCTTCAGCTGACGCTGAGCCGCCTGACCGCGCTCGAGGCCGACAAGATCAAGCAGGAGCACCGGGACCTCGTCGAGCGGATCAAGGAACTGCGCGAGATCCTCGGCGACGAAGGCAAGGTCAACGCCCTGATCAAGGAGGAGCTGACCGAGATCGCCGAGACCTATGGCGACGAGCGGCGCACCGAGATCGTCCACGCCGAGGGCGAGATCGACATTGAGGACCTGATCGCCGACCAGCAGATGGTCATCTCGATCACCCACTCGGGCTACGCCAAGTCGCTGCCGCTCTCGACCTACCGCCAGCAGCGGCGCGGCGGGGTCGGCATCACCGGCGCCGACCCGAAGGAGGGCGACTACGTCGAGCACCTGTTCGTGTGCTCCACGCACGACTACCTGCTGTTCTTCACCAACCGCGGGAAGGTCTACCGGCTCAAGGTCTACGAGCTCCCGGAGGTATCACGCACCTCGCGCGGGCGCGCGCTGGTCAACCTGCTGCCGCTGCGCGAGGGCGAGCGCGTGCAGTCCGTGCTCTCCACCCGCGACTTCGGCGAGGGCAAGTACCTGGTGTTCGCCACCCGCAACGGGATGGTCAAGAAGACCGAGTTCGCCGCGTACAACACCCCGATCAAGGCCGACGGGATCATCGCGATCAACATCCGCGACGACGACGAGCTGATCGCCGTGCGCCGTGTCGATGACGGTGACGAGGTGATCATGGTGTCGCGGGCGGGGCTCACAGTCCGGTTCGCCGAGTCCGATGCCCGCGCGATGGGCCGCGACACGAGCGGGGTGCGCGGCATGGACGTGGGCGATGACGGAGAGGTGATCGCGATGGATGTCGCCCGCGACGACCAGGAGTTGCTCGTCGTCACCGAGAACGGCTACGGCAAGCGCACCCGGATCGACCAGTACCGCAAGACGTCGCGCGGCGCCAAGGGTGTCATGACGATCAAGCTCACCGAGAA
>DATFDC010000628.1:0-2203 GCA_035252415.1 Solirubrobacteraceae bacterium | reverse complement strand
CCAATCGGGGGGTCGTGGCAACTGTCCGCGGGTAACTTCCCGCCTGACTGGCTCGCAGCGCTCCCTCGGCGCTTTCCCTCCGAACTCCGGACCTAAGCTTGAACAGCCCTTCGACCCACGCTTCCATGAACGCCCCGTCCTCTGGTGAGGCCGCGCCCGGCGCGCTCTCCTATCTCGACGTGATCGTGATCGTCGTGGCGGCGCCGATCATGCTGCTGATCGGCGCGCCCGCGGTCGGGTACCTCGTTGGTGCGGCCGTATGGATCCTGCTGCGCGCGGCCGGCGTGGCGGTCGACCGCGCGGCCGCGGTGACCGGCGATCCGCGACGCGAGGTCAACCTCCGGCTGGCCTACCTGCTCGGGCGGTTGTTCCTGCTGGCGATCGCCGTGATCCTGGTCCGCAACGGATCAGGGAGAGACGCCGCCCTGACCGCGCTGCTCGTGATCGTGTTCGCGTTCACGATGCAGCTGATCCTGTCGTTCACGAACCGGCCGAGGTCGCGATGAGCAAGACGCGCAAGGTGCTGCTGATCTGCGCCGGCCTCTACGTCGGCGTGTTCGTGCTGCTGCTCGTGGTCTACGGCTT
This sequence comes from Solirubrobacteraceae bacterium, assembly GCA_035252415.1. GTDB lineage: Bacteria > Actinomycetota > Thermoleophilia > Solirubrobacterales > Solirubrobacteraceae > Palsa-465. The sequence continues at coordinate 1,618 of DATFDC010000628.1, read as the reverse complement.
CACGCAGCACAAGAACAGCGAGTTCCAGATCCAGAACGAGTTCAAGCTGACCAACTGGATCAACCTCGGCGTGTTCAGCATCAACCGCGCCGTGCTCTACCTGTTCATCTCCGCGGTCCTGACCGTGTTCACGATGGTCTGGATCGCCGGTCGTATGCAAGCGCGACCGAACAAGGTCCAGACAGCGGTCGAGGTGATCTTCTCGATGATGCGAGACAACATCACGCGCGGGAACATGCCGGACTCCATGGCGGCCAAGTGGTTCCCGTTCCTGGGCACATTGTTCCTGTTCATCTGGTACTGCAACCTGGTCGGCTACCTGCCGCTGCCGACGAACTCGCAGGAGAAGTTCAACCTGTTCGGCGCCCACATTCCCGCGTTCGCGCTGTATGCGGCGACCGCGAACATCTCGGTGCCGCTCGTCCTGGCGCTTGTGGTGTTCGTCGCGTTCAACTGGGTGGGCCTCCGCGCCCAGGGACCAATCGGATACCTCAAAAGCCTCATTCCGGCAGGCGTGACCGGGCCGATGCTGCTCCTGATCTTCCCGATCGAGGTGATCTCGACCCTGATGCGGCTCCTGTCGCTGACCATCCGGCTCTGGGCCAACATCTTCGCCGGGCACATGATCATCCTGTTCATGGCCGGAGGGCTGGCCGTGATCCTCGGCCTGCAGGCGCTGGGCTGGTTCGCGCTCCCGGCCGGCATCGCGATCTACATCTTCGAACTGGGCCTGGTGGCCACGCTGCAGGCGTTCATCTTCGCGACCCTCGCCGCCATTTACATCGGCGGCGCGGTCACCCACCACTAAAACGAGAAGGAGTCCCTGATGCTTGCCTTACACCTAATCACCGCAGCGGCCTCCTCCGGGATCACGAAGGGCTTCGGGATCGCGGTCGGCGGCGGCCTCGGCGCGGTCGGCGCCGGCGTGGGCATCGGAATCATCTTCGGCAAGGTGATCGAGGCGGTCACTCGGCAGCCGGAGATGCGCGACGAGATCACCAGCATCCAGTGGCTGGGCTTCGCACTGACCGAGGCAGTGTTCTTCTACGGCCTCGTTGCGGGGCTGCTGTCCTACGTGCTCACCTAGATGGCCGCCGTCTCGCACATCCCAGTCGCCGCGTCGTCGGGCGGCTCCTTCCTGATCTCGCCGAGTGTCGGGCTGATGATCTGGACGCTCGTGTTGTTCGGGCTCTCGATGTACATCCTGTGGAGGCTCGCCTTCCCGAGGATCTCCGAGGCGCTCGACCGCCGGCAGCACGCGATCGAAGAGTCGATCGATCACGCTGAGCGGGTCCGTCACGAAGCCGACGAACTGCTCGAGGAGTACCGCAAGCGGCTGCGCGAGGCGCGGGGCCAGGCCGAGCAGATCGTCGACCGAGCGCGCAAGTCGGCCGAGGCGCACGAGCGCGAGGCCACCGAGCATGCCCAGCAGCGACGCGACCAGCTGATGGAGCAGACCCGGCGCGACATCGAGTCCGAGACCCGCCGGGCCATCCAGGAGATCCGCCGCGAGGTGGCCGACCTGACCGTGATGGCCACCGAGAAGGTCACCCGCAAGGTGCTCGACGAGGCCGACCAGCGGCGGCTGATCGACGAGGCGCTCGGCGATCTCGACTTC
>DATFDC010000627.1:0-4500 GCA_035252415.1 Solirubrobacteraceae bacterium | reverse complement strand
TCAGCTGACCGCTGATGAGCCGAGCGAACACGGCGGAAGCGACGAGGGTCCGAGCCCGCAGGAGCTCCTGGCCGCCAGCCTGGCCTCGTGTACCGCGGTCACGATGGAGATGTACGCCAAGCGCAAGGGCTGGGACATCGGTCCGGTCGAGGTCCAGTGCGAGTACACCCCGGCCGATCGCGGCTGCCTGACCAACTTCAAGCTCGTGCTCCGGCTGCCCAGCGGCTGCACCGAGGAGCAGATTGAGAAGCTGCGCATCATCGCGGCGAAGTGCCCGGTCCACCGGACGCTCGACGGCGAGGTCAGCTTCGACGAGCGGATCGAGCTCGTCGAGTCGGCCGCCGCGGCGTAGCCCGAGTTCGCCGCCAGGCGAACTCGCAAGCTGATTCGCGCCAGCGAATCAGCCGACGACTTCGACGCCGGCCGCGCGCAGCTCCGCCACCGCGCGCTCCCCATCGCCCGCCTGCACCTCGACCGGGCGGGTCGCGCCTCGGTGCACGGTCACGTCGAAACCGGCGCGAGACGCATCGAGTGCGGTCGCCTTCACGCAGTAGTCGAGCGCTAGGCCGGCGACGTCGACCGCATTGACCTCCCGCGAACGCAGCAGTTGCTCGAGCTCGGTGCCCTCGAAGCCCGAGTAGCCCTCGCGGTCAGGCGCCTGTCCCTTGTCCACCACGGCGTCCACAGCCCCTCGATCGATCCCCGGATGGAGCTCCGCCCCCAGCGTGCCCGCCACGCAGTGCTCCGGCCACGGGCCCCCTTGTGACACGAACGAGCCGTGGTCCACCGGATGCCAGTCACGCGTAGCGACGACGAATGACGAATCCGCAGCGAGCCGGTTGATGGCCTCGACCACCGCATCGCCGTCCGGCACGGCCAGCGCGCCGCCCGGACAGAAGTCGTTCTGCACGTCGACGACGATCAGAGCCCGCACGGCACCCGAATATAGTCATCCGATGGCGTCGGGAAACCACCACCTGCACGACGATCTCCGGCGCGTCCTCCTCTCACCCGAGGACGCACTGACGCTCGAGGTCCGCGGGGCCACCAACGCGGCGGTTCTGGTGCCGTTGTACGTGCATCGCGGCCGGTTGCACGCCGTGTTCACCCGACGCCAGGACGACCTGCGCCGCCACCCGGGCGAGATCTCGTTCCCGGGCGGCCGCTACGACGAGGGCGAGCCTGATCTCAGGGCGACCGCGCTGCGCGAAGCGAACGAGGAGATCGGCCTGCCGAAGAACGCGGTCGAGATCATCGGCGCCCTCCAGCCCACCCCGACCATCGCCACCGGGTACGCCGTGTACCCGTTCGTGGGGCTGATCGAGGCCGGGCGCACGTGGACGCCCAGCACCCACGAGGTGGCCGAGGTGCTCGAGCTGCCCCTTAGTGAGCTGCTCTCCGGATACGCGCGCCGGCGCCTCGTCCGGCGCGGCATCCCGATCCGCACCGACACCTACGTGGTCGGCGTGAACCTCATCTGGGGCGCCACGGCCCGGATCCTGGCCGACCTGTTCGACCGGATCGGGCCGTTGCTGAAGACCGACGGGCGACTCAGCCCTTCTCGATCGGCACGTTGACCAGGTTGCCCCACTCGGTCCAGGACCCGTCGTAGTTCTTGACGTCCTGCTGCCCGAGCAGCTCGTGCAGCACGAACCAGGTGTGGGCCGAGCGCTCCCCGATCCGGCAATAGGCGATGACCGGGTCGCCCGACAGCACGCCCTTGCCGCCGTAGAGGTCACGCAACTCGTCGGCTGACTTGAACGTCCCGTCCTCCTTGACCGCCTGGGCCCAGGGGATCGACTTGGCGCCGGGGATGTGGCCGGCGCGCTGCGCGCCCTCGCTTTCGTAGCCCGGCATCGCGATCAGCTCGCCCGAATACTCCTGCGGGGCGCGGACATCGACCAACTGGTGGTGGTCGTCCAGCGCGCCCAGGACGTCGTCGCGCCTGGCGCGGATCGAGTCATCGCCGGGCTTGGCCGTGAACGTGGCCGAGGGGTAGTCGGGGAGATCGGTGGTGGTGGGACGGCCCTCGGCGATCCAGCGCTCGCGCGGGCCGTTCAGCAGCTTGACGTTGGCGTGACCGTAGTACTTCAGGTACCAGTAGGTGTAGGCGGCGAACCAGTTGTTGCGATCGCCGTACAGGATCACCTGGTGCTCGTTCGAGATCCCGCGCTCCCCCAACAGCGCGCCGAACTCGTCCGGGCCGAGGAAGTCGCGCTTGACCTGGTCCTGGAGGTCCAGGCGCCAGTCGAACCCGATCGCGCCCGGAATGTGCGCCTCCTTGTACAGGCCGGGATTTTCGTCGACCTCGACGATCCGGATCGTGTCGTCATTCAGGTGCTGCTCCAGCCATTCCGGCTCGACCAATACGTCATTGGCGTAATCAGCCACGGCGTACCTCCATCTATTTCCGATCGTCTTTTATCTATTTTGTGTTTTCAGTTTATCGCGGGCCAACCCCCGCGCCAGCGAGCGCACTGTCCACGGCGGCCAAGGCGGCCTCCGTCCACGCGCGGTGGTCGGCGGGGTCCGCGCGCAGCAGCGCGTAGGGGATGCGCGCGTCCTCGCAGCGCTCCTGTACGAGCGCGGCACCCCGGGCCAGGACCGCGGGATCGACCGAGCCGGCCGCCTCGTACACCACGCCGCGCAGCGTCGTGTCGACCATCCGGGTGAGCAGCATGTCGAGCCGCGTCCCGTGCAGCGCGGCGAGCCCCGCATCCGTCCCGGTCGCCGAGCCGAGCAGCACGCACGCCACGGTCACGTGCTCGAACGCGCGGGCCAGTGTTCCGACCACGTCCGGGTCGCCCAGGACCGGCTCGGCGCCGGTGGCCCCGATCGCCGCCAGCTTCGTCTCCGCTCGCGTGGTCCCCCGGACAGCGTGCCCGAGCGCCACAAGCTCACCGGCCAGCGAGCGTCCACGGCAGCCACACCCGATGATCAGGCAGCGGGCCAACGACGCCGCGCCTCGTCGCGCTCGCGCAGCACCTCGGCCTCGAGCTCCTCGGCGCTGACCTCGCGCTCGCCGCGGGAGCGCCGTCGCTCATTGTGCGCGCGCAACATCTGGTCGAGGTCCTCCGCCTCGAGCTCCTCGCGACGCTCGGTGAGTTCACGCGCCGACTGAAGACCCAACTGCTCGAGTCCGGAGCCGGGGTAATAGCGCCCGATCAGCCAGAACACGAGCACGAGAGCGGCGAGCCCGACAACCACCACGAGGGTAAAGGAGTCCACCGGCCGGAAGTCTAGAACGGAAGCGCAACTTCGCCCCGGATGCGGTGTTTTCTCAGACGTTCATCGCCACCGCCTGGTAGGGAGCCGGGAATCCAGCGGCGGCACCACACACTCCACGCTTGGAAAGGAGCGCACATGCGCCCACGCCTTGCCGTGCTTGCGATGGTGGTGACCACGCTCGTGGCTGTCGTCGTACCGAGCGTAGTCACCGCTGCGCCGAGGCACAATCGCGGTTTGACCATCAATGCCCTCCCCAACCCCATCGATTCCGGTGAGGGCGTTTTCATCTACGGTCACCTGAACGTCGCTCCGGTGGCCAACCAGACCATCGTGCTGTATCACCATCTGGCCGGATCGGGTCGGGGATACACGCGAGTGAGTCAGACCACGACCGACGCGCACGGCTTCTATGAGTTCACCCGTGCCGAGGATGTGGTGACGACGAACCGCAGCTGGTTCGTGCGCGAGGGTGGGATTCACCAGATCCACAGCCGCACCGTGTTCGAGCGCGTGGCTGCGCTGGTGAGCCTGAGCGCGAGCACCTCGACCGCGGTGACCGACCAGCCGGTCACCTTCACCGGCCACGTCGACCCCAATCACGCCGGGGAACGCGTCGTGCTCCAACAGGAGACGGCGTCCGGCAACTGGCACAGCCTGGAAAGCGACCGCCTGGACGGCGCGTCGAATTACTCGATCGTCCACCGTTGGCGCTTCGCGGGCGATCACACGGTCCGGGTTCTCTTCCGAAGTGACGTCCAGAACGTCCGGGGTGCCGCGAACCCGGTCACGGTGGCGGTCCAGCAGAAGCAGGTGCCGGGCTTCACCATCGCGAGCTCCGACCAGCTGATCTCCTACGGTCAGTCGGTCATCATCTCGGGCGTACTCGATCACGCGGCCGCGTCCACGCCGGTGACCCTGTGGGCTCGCAACGCCGGCCAGAGTCAGTTCACTCCGGTCGCCGACACGACCACCGGGTCCGACGGGAGTTACATGTTCGCGGCGCAGGCGCCCGGGTCCAACACCGCCTATCGGGTCCGCACCACGCTGGCTCCGCGCCGTCACAGCGCGGTGCTGTTCGAGGGCGTCCAGGACGTGCTGACCCTGACCCCCAGCTCGACCACCTCCCAGATCGGCGGACACGTGACGTTCACCGGTACGGTCCTCCCCGACAAGGCGGGCCACGTCATCTACCTGCAGCGTCTCGGCGCCGACGGTGACTGGCACAACGAGGAGATCAGGCTGGTCACCCATGCCTCCACGTTCCAGTTCGGT
>DATFDC010000626.1:0-7046 GCA_035252415.1 Solirubrobacteraceae bacterium | reverse complement strand
GTGCGTCCGCGAGTGAGGAGAGCCAGCGTGCCGAGCGTCGAGGCCCACATCACGGGCATCGTGTGGAGGATTGAGGTCGAGGTCGGCGACAGCGTGGAAGAGGGCGACACCGTGGTGATCCTCGAGTCGATGAAGATGGAGATGCCGGTCGAGGCCGAGGATCCCGGCGTGGTCAAGGAGATTCTGGTCGAGGAGGGGCAGTCGGTCTCCGAGGGAGACGCGCTCGTTGTCCTCGAGTGACGACGCACCAGGCGGGCGGCTCCTTTTCGACGAGCCCGCGCCCGGGGTCGCCCGGCTGACGATCTCCAATCCGGGAAAGCGCGGCGCGCTCGACCACCCCATCCTCGACGGCTTCACCTCCACCCTGCCGAGCCTGGACGCGCGGTGCGTGATCATCACCGGCGAGGAGCAGACGTTCTCGGCCGGCTACGACATCGGGGACCTGCGTGACGGCAGCTTCCAGGCCGAGGCCGAGCGACTGGTCGCCCACCCGTTCACGGCCGCGCTCGAGGCGGTCGCAGCGTATCCGTTTCCGACTCTCGCGGCATTGAACGGGCACACGATCGGCGGCGGACTCGAGCTCGCCCTGGCCTGCGACCTGCGGATCGCCGCCGGGACGATCGCTCTGGGCATGCCGCCGGCCAAGCTCGGCCTGGTCTATTCGCACACCGGGATCCTCAAGTTCATCGAGACGATCGGCGCGCCTCGCACGCGCGAGCTGTTTCTCGTGGGGCGCCGGATCGACGCCCGGACCGCCCGCGAGTGGGGCCTGATCAACGCGATCGCCGAGGAGGGCCGGGTCGCCGACGAGGCGCTCGAGCTGGCCAAGGAGATCGCCTCGGGCGCCCCGCTCGCGCAGCGCGGCAACAAGCGGGTGATCGGCGCCGTGCTGAGCGCGCGGGCCGCGATGGACCCGGACGTCGAGCGCGAGCTGATCGAGCTGCGCCGTGCGTGCTTCGCCTCCGAGGACTTCCGCGAAGGTGTTCGCGCATTTTCCGAGAAGCGCGCGCCGCGCTGGCTCGGCCGCTGATCCGTCCGGCGTCACACTTACGCTGAAGACGCCCGATGCCGCCGCAGGTTGACCCCTAGGGAGACCGCATGATCGAGATCGAAGCCCGTCTGAGCGAGCTGCGCGCGATGGGTCTTCAGCGCCGCATCCGCCTGGTCAGCGGGCCGCAGGGGCCGCACGTCGTGCTCGACGGCAAGCCGGTGCTGCTGCTGTGCTCGGACAACTACCTCGGTCTGGCCGACCATCCCCGCGTACGCGAGGCCGCCGCCGACGCGGCGATGCGCTGGGGGGTCGGCGCGGGCGCCTCGCGCCTGACCTCGGGCACGATGACCCTGCACCGTCGCCTCGAGGAGCGCCTCGGAGCGTTCGCCCGGCGCGACAGCGCGCTGCTGTTCGGGTCGCGCTGGCACGCCAACGCGGGGGTGATCGCCGCGCTGGCCCGGCCGGGCGACCTGGTGTTCTCCGACGAGGCCAACCACGCGTCGGTGATCGACGGCTGCCGACTGTCCCGCGCCGAGGTGTTCGTCTACGACCACGGCGACGTCGAGCACCTGGCCTGGGGCTTGTCGCAGGCCCAGGGGCGCGGGGTGCTGATCGCCACCGAGAGCGTGTTCTCGCTGGACGGCGATGTGGCGCCGCTCGAGGACATCGTCGAGCTTGCCCAGCACCACCGGGTGCGCCTGCTGGTCGACGAGGCGCACGGGATCGGCACGGTCGGGCCGGGTGGCCGCGGCGCGCTGGCCGCGCTGGGCCTCGAGGATCAGGTCGACGTGATCGTCGGAACGCTTGGCAAGGCGCTCGGCTCGCACGGGGGCTTCGTGGCCTGCGACCGGGTGATGACCCATTACCTGCTGAACGCGGCTCGCACGCTGACCTTCGCGACCGCGCCGCCCCCGCCGGCCATTGCCGGCGCCCTGGCCGCGCTCGACCTGCTTCAGGAGCGCCCCCGGCTGGTTGAGAAGCTGCGGGTCAATGCCGCGGCGATGCGCGCCGGCCTCGAGGCCGAGGGTTTCGGCGTCCGCGGCTCGTCGACCCACGTCCTGGCCATCGTGGTGGGAGATCCGGAGCTCACGGTGCGCATCTGCGAGCAGGCGCTCGGGCGCGGGGTGTTCGCCCACGCCCTCACGGCGCCGGCCGTCGCGGCCGCGGCCTCGCGCGTGCGCCTGACCGTGATGGCCTCGCACCGCGCCGAGGAGCTGCGGGCCGCCGCGGGGATCCTTGGCCAGGTCGCGCGGTCGATGGGCTTCGACCCGAGGGCCTCGATCATGTTCGCGGAGCCCGACGAGGAGGTCTACGAGACCGAGCCCGTCGAGGCCTACGCGGCCGAACAGACCGGCCCGTTCGACTACGAGCAGGCCGCTCGCGCCGCCTGAGCCTGCCGGCCCCCGGGCTACCCGTCGTAGGGCTCGAAGTCGCGCTTGCGCGCCCCGCACACCGGGCAGAACCAGGTCTCGGGAATGTCCTCGAACGCGGTCCCCGCAGGGATGCCCCCGTCGGGATCTCCCTCGGCAGGGTCATAGATGAACCCGCACGATCCGCAGATCCACTTCACGTTCCGAACGTTAGCTGCGAGTCGGGGAGAATGCGCTCCGATGCGGAGATGACCAGTGATCGACCCGGGCCGCCCGGCGAGTCGCTCAACTTTGGCCCGATCACCGAGCCCCGTCCGGCCGGTACGGTGATCCTGCTCCGCGGCGGCGCCACCGCGCTCGAGGTGCTGCTCGTGCGGCGCAACCCGGGCGCCCGGTTCATGGGCGGCGCATGGGTGTTCCCCGGCGGGTCGGTCGATCGCAGCGAGGGCGAGGGCGACCGGGCGCTGCGCGCGGCGGCCGTTCGCGAGCTCGCCGAGGAGGCGGCGATCGCGGTCGAGGACGCGCAGCTGGTGCCGTTCTCGCGCTGGATCACGCCGGCCGAGGTCAAGATCCGCTTCGACACCTCGTTCTACCTGGCGCCGGCGCCGCCGGACGCCGAGGCGCGACCGGACGGCAGCGAGGTGGTCGACGCGCGCTGGTATGCGCCGGCCGCCGCGCTCGAGGCGCGCCAGCGGGGGGAGCTGTTCCTGGTCTTCCCGACGATCAAGCACCTCGAGCAGCTGTCGGGCTTCGCGAACGCCGACGAGCTGCTCGCGCACGCCCGGGGCCGGGAGATCCATCCCGTGCAGCCGCGCGTGTTCCTCCAGGGCGAGACCGCCCGGATCGTGCTGCCGGGCGAACCCGGTTACGCTGACTGAGGTCACGTGACGGCATCCCTTCCACCTGACGTCCAGGCGGTCTTCGACCGGTTCATCACCACCGAACTGACGACCGTCGACGGCACCGGGCAGCCGATCACCTGGCCGGTCACCCCCTACTACCGCCCGGGCGATCCGTGCATCGACGTGACCACCGGGCTGGGCTATCCCAAGAAGGCCAACGACGCCCAGGCCAACCCGCTCGTCTCGCTGCTGTTCTCCGACCCGACCGGAAGCCTGCTGCAGAACCCGCCGACCGTGCTCGTTCAGGGCTCGGCCGAGGTCGACGACCGGGACCTCGAGGCCAACCGCAGGCGTTACGCGCGCGAGGCGGCCGACAAGATCCCCTCGATGAAGGGCCGGCCGCCGCCCGAGCGGCTCCAGCAACTCTTCAGCTGGTATTTCACGCGCATCTACATCCACGTGCGACCCGAGCGCGTCTACGTGTGGCGCTCGGCGGACTCCGAGCCCGAGCTATACGACGCGCACATGGAAGAGGTCCGCTCCGGTCACTCCGAGGAGCCCGAGCGCTTTCACGCCGACCCCGAGGGCGGGCGCACGACGTGGCACCCGCGCCTGAACGAGCTCGGCACCCGGTACCGCACCGCCGTGCTCTCGATCGTCTCACCCGACGGGTTCCCGTTCGCCATGCGCGTGGCGGTCCGCGCCCACGAGGCCGACCGCCAGATCCGGATCGAGGACTGGCCCGCCGGCGCGCCCCTCCAGCCCGGTCTGGCCTGTGTAACCGCCCACTCGCACGATCAGGGCCTCCGTGCGATGCAGAACTTCCAGGTCCGGGGCGACCTCGTGGTGCGCGATGGGCGCTGGGCGCTGATCCCGCACAAGCTGGTCGGAGGCATCGAGGCACCGGACTCGAAGATCGCGTTCATCCGCGCCAACGCCGGCAAGGCGATCCGCTTCCACCGCACCGCGAAGCGGGAACTGGCGCGCCGCGGCTGATTTGGGGCCTCGCACGGAATCCGGCGCGAGAGCGCTCGGAGTCTCGAGCCGTACGGAGCCGGATTCCGCGAGCTCGGCATCCGTGGGACCGGGTGCCCCATCCGGTCAGGACGCGCACGCCGCCGGGCACGGACGCCCGGCGGAACCGGCCCCACGGACGCCGCGCGCCAGCGCGGCCCCAAAGCTAAGCCGCGGCCTCCTCCTGGGAGATGATGTGCATCACCGCGTTGATCAGCGCCAGGTGGGTGAACGCCTGCGGGAAGTTGCCCAGGTGGCGCCCGGTCTGCGCCTCGAGCTCCTCGGCGTAGAGCCCGAGCTGCGAGGCGTGCGCGAGCAGCCGCTCGCATAGTTGCGCGGCTCGCTCCGCCTCGCCGATCTCCGACAGCGCGGAGACCATCCAGAACGAGCAGATCAGGAACGTGCCCTCCTCGCCGTGCAGCCCGTCGTCGGTCTCCTGCACGCGATAGCGCAGGACGAACCCGTTCTGCTCGAGCTCGGAGGCGATGGCCAGCACGGTGGCGCGCACGCGTTCGTCGTCGGGCGGGAGGAAGCGCACCAGCGGGATCAGCAGGGTCGAGGCGTCGAGGGCATCGGTCTCGTAGTGCTGGCGGAACACGTTCCGCTCCGAGACCCCGTGCTCGAGGATGTCGGATCGGATCTCCTCGGCGACGACCCGCCACTGCTCGGCCAGCTCGGCTTCGCCCTCGATCTCGGCCAGGCGGGAGCCCCGGTCCAGCGCGACCCAGCACATGAGCTTCGACGAGACGTAGTGCTTGGGCTCGCCCCGGGCCTCCCAGATCCCCTGGTCGGGCTGCTTCCAGACGGCCAGAGCGCAGCGCACCTGGTCCTGGATCACCGGCCACAGGCGCTGGGGAATGTGGCCGCCCATCTTCGTGTGCAGGTACACCGAGTCGAGCACGGCGCCGAACACGTCGTTCTGGTGCTGCTGGTAGGCGCCGTTGCCGATCCGGACCGGCGTGGCGCCCTCGTAGCCGTTCAGATGCGAGAGCACCTGCTCGTGCAGGTCGCGCTCTCCCCCGAGTCCGTACATGATCTGCAGCGCGCCGTCCCCGTTGCGCTCGAGGTCGGCTACGAACTGCATGAAATCGTCGGCCTCCCAGTCCAGGCCGAGCGCGTGCAGTCCCCACAGCGTGAACGTGGCGTCGCGCATCCAGCAGTAGCGGTAGTCCCAGTTGCGCTCACCCCGCGGCGTCTCGGGCAGCGAGGTGGTGGCGGCGGCCACGGTCGAGCCGGTCGGCGCGTAGGTCAGGCCCTTGAGCGTCAGCGCCGAGCGCTGGAGGTGCTGGCGCCAGCGATGGTCGGGGAACCGGCCGCCGGCCAGCCAGTTGCGCCAGTAGTGGAATGTCGTCTGCAGGCGCTCCTTGGCGTTCGCGCAGTGCTCGGGTCCGTGCAGACCGTGGCGCCAGCCGAGCGCGACAAAGCGCTCCTCGCCCTGGCTCAGCGTGTGCCGAGCGCGGGCGCGGTTGCCCTCGATGCCGATCCGCAGGTCCGTGATCAGCCGCAGGACCGTGTCGCCGTCGGTGGCCTCGGCGGCCGACCAGTCGTCCTCGACCATCGTCCACCGGGCCGGCGTGCGGCCGTAGTCGAACATCGGCTCGCACACCGCCTCGATCTGGACCGAGCCCTCGATGCACTCGATGATGCGCACCAGCATGTGATCGGCGTCGTGGTCGGTGGGCGGCCGGGTGTGGCTGGTCTCGTCGGCGTGTTCGCCGTGCCACGGGCCGATGGTCAGCCCGTCGCGGACCACGATCCAGCCCGACGGGCACATCCACGTGGTCTCGAGGATCATCGTGCCCGGCACGTAGCGCACCGACAGCGGCACGACGATCCCGTAGGGGCCGACTCGGAACGACCCCGCCCGACGGTCGAGCAGCGAGCCGAACACGCTCGGCGAGTCGAACCGGGGGATGCACATCCATTCGATGCTCCCGTCGGGGGCGAGCAGCGCCCCGGTGTGGCAGTCGGAGAGAAACCCGTAATCCGCGATCGGCGGGAACGGGGAGCCGCCGGACAGCGGCGCATCGTGGGGCGGAAGCGGGATGCTCGGACTCATTCGCGCGCGCAGCCTAACCGCCAGGGACTACCCTGTCAGGGTCGACCCACGGAGGTGAGCGGTGTCAGACGAGGCAAACCGGCCACGGAGACGTTCGAGCAGCGCCGAGGCTGCGGCTACGCGCTGGCGGCAGAAGCATCCCGATGAGGATGTCGACCTCGACGCGCCCTCCCACGTTCCGGAGCCCGAGGGCGAGGTCCCCAACCGCCACTCGGCGAGCGCGGAAGCCGCCTCGCTGCGCTGGCGCGAGCGAAATCCCGACGACGAGGACTGATCAGCCGCCGCCGTAGGCGACGACGAGGTCGGTGAGCACGCCGACCAGAAAGCCCGCGGAGAGCATCAGCAGAGCCAGTTCGCGGTGCCCGTAGCGGCGCATCCCGTTCCACACCTCACCGATCACGTACAGGATCGCTCCACCGGCCGCCGCATAGAACGCGAGCTCGAGCGGGTGGCTGGTCACGGCATAGCCGACCAGCGAGCCCAGGAACGTCGGTCCGCCGCCGATCAGTCCGGCCAGGACGATCCAGCGCCAGGACGGTTTCACGTCCCCCAGCGGGCCGACGATCCCGAAGCCCTCGGTCGCGTTGTGCAGCGCGAAGCCGACGATCAGCACGGTGGCCAGGCTGATCGCCCCGGCCCGGGCCGAGACGCCGATGGCCAGGCCCTCGGCGAAGTTGTGCACGCCGATCGCGGCGGCGATGGTCATTCCGGTGCGGAGCGCCCATCTGCGCGCCTCGTCCTTCGCGCGCTCGGCCAGTGCGACGTCGGCC
>DATFDC010000625.1:0-2781 GCA_035252415.1 Solirubrobacteraceae bacterium | reverse complement strand
CTGGATCGCACCCAGGAGGTCGCCGGTTCGAGTCCGGCTAGCTCCATCGCCTAAAGGTCCTGCAAAGCGGGGCCTTTTTGTTTGCACGGAAGCGGGCGGCCGGCCCGAGAGAGGAGGGCGCGGGTACCAAACGGGTACATCAGCCTCCGACGACGGCGCTGCAGCCGTAGCTACGGCCGACGGAAGATGTCGTGGGTTCCGATCCGCCGCCAGACGATGTGCGGCTGACCAGCAAGAACCTCGGGGCCGTATGCGAACGTCGCTCGGCCGTCGGGCGCCCAAGTTATCTCCCACACCCCCGCCTCGCCCTGGACGCGCTTGACGCGTAGCTGAGGTGCAAACGACTGGTTTGCCAATCCGGAGATGAATAACGCCAGCGCGTCGACGAATGCCCTGCGTTGCTGAGGTCCGAGTCGCTGCCAGTCACGAAGGAACCGGGGCAGCTCTTCGTGCGTCGGCACCCTCAGTCCGACTCAGCTGGCGGCACGCTCTCGAGATGCGAGATGAAATCTTCGGTGCTGCGATACACGACGCCTGCACCCTCGGCGAGCTCGGCGTTCGCCTCCTGCTCCCCCCGCTGCCACTCAGGCGTCCAGAACCAAGCCTGGTCGGGATCGATCGGCCCCTTGATGATCCCTCGCAGAAGCACACCCGCGCCCTCGACGGCGTTGTCCGGCAGTTCGTCGATCAGCTTGTGAAGCTCAGCCTTCGTCATGAGTCGATTCTCGCATCAACCCGGGCTCACCACGACATGCGAGTCGCGCCACCCGATCGTGCTCGGACTCGACAGCCGCGAGGAAGGCCGCTCTCTCCTCCTCGCTGAGATCTTCGATCCCCATCTCATCGTGCGGAGGTAGCGGACGAGCGCGGCGCAGCAGCTCCTCGACCGGCAGCTCAAGGTGCTCTTCACCGTTGTCCGGCGCGTGCGTCGACACGCTTCAAATATAGGCCGCTGCCGGGCGTAAACGGCCTGATCGACGAGCAGCTCGACCAACGGCCTTGGCTGGGTGTTTCAGGAACCGAGGTCCTCCGTGACTACGGATCCATCCGCGCGCACGCCAACCCTTGCCTCCGCGATCGCGGTCTCGGCCTCGATCCGCGGCCTGTCCTCAAGCTCGTCGATCACGTGGCCGTAGCGGGTCAACGTCAAGCGCGCGTCGTGACCGAGCTGGCGCGCCACGTAGATGACACTCCGTCCCTCGTGGAGCAGCAGCGACGCGAAACTGTGGCGCAAGTCATACGGACGCGCATGTGCCAGGCCTGCCGCCAGCGTCGCGCGACTGAACGCCCGCCTGCGCCAGGACTGGTAAGCAGCTTGAGTCCAGGGTCGGCCTTCCTTGTTGGGGAACACGAGCTCGCAATCATCGGGTCGCCCGGCGGCCATGCGCCAAGCCCGCAGATCCGCGGCAAGCGGCGCGAGCAGGCGGACCGTGCGGTGCTGGCGCGTCTTCGTATCGGATTCCTCGCCGAGCGACATCGCGCGCTGGATGAGCAGGGTCTGCTCGCGAACGTCCCCCCACCTCAAACCGAGCGCTTCCCCGGGACGAAGACCCGCATACGCGAGGATCGAGATGAGCGTCGCGTCCCTAGCGTCAAGCGCTACGCGCATCGCCTCGATCGTGCGGGGCGAAAGAGGTCGCACCTCCTCCCGCCGAGGCGACCTCGCCTTCTTTACTCGCCGGACAGGATTCGCCGAGATGTGACCGCCCACGAACGCATGCTCCAAGATCGAGCCGAGCAGATCCATCGCTTGACGAACCGCAATGGGACCAGCCCCTGAGGCCAACCGCTCGGCCTGCCAACGCCCGATCACCTCCGGCGTCATCTCACGCAGAGCGATCGATCCGACGTACGGACGGAGGTGGTGGTCGTAGAGGCTCGCGTAGTGAAGCCGCGTCTTCGCCGCGAGCGTCGCCGCGTGAGACCAGCCCAGATGCCGGTCACGTATTCGCCGAGACCCTCGGCCCCTGCGTCAAGCGCTGCGAGGCTTCCTGCGCGGCGTTGGCGTCGCACATCGGCGTCGAAGTCGCGTGCGTCGCGGCGGGTGCTGAACGTTCGCGCGCGGTTCCTGCCGTGCTGCCGCCACCGCACCCGCCAGACGACCTCGCCGCTCGCTCGGGTTACCTTCTCGACGCTCATCGCGAGCCTCCGCGCAGTCCGCGGCGTGCCGATTGGTTCTCTCCGCAGAGAATTGAGCGCAGCGAGGGACCTGCCGCCTTGGGAGCGGGAGGGAGCGGAGCAGGGCGGCGGCGGGCCGGCGCCTGGCGTGCCTCCGGCGTCGTCGCCCATTCGTTCACCGCGTCTGCCGAAATGATCCAGCGCGAGCCGCGCTTGACAGCCCTCAGCTCGTGCCGCGTGATCGCGCAACGAATCGCCTTGTCCGACACGCCGAGCTCGGCCGCGAGCGAGGCCACGGTGTAGGCGGAATGTGCTCGCGCACGGCCCTGTTGCTCCTGTTCGAGATGCGGCAACAGGCGCCGAGCGAATACGGCGAGGTCTTGATCGCTCAGTCCGTCCAGCAGTAGAGACGCCAACGTCTGCGCCGCAATCACAGCATCGAGCGGGCGCTCGGCGGACCTGCCCGCTACCACGCTGCCCGCGCCTTGGCCGTGGGAACAGACCGAGCACTCGGGAGACGCTGCTGCTAGGGGAGCCAGGGCCGCCCTGGAGTAAGCTTGCATTGTCGAGACCTCCTCAACAGGTCTTGGCCAGACCCCGGGGTGTTGGTAGCACCGCCGGGGTCACCTTTGGATTACCGTCGATGAGAAGAATACACGACCG
>DATFDC010000624.1:0-29521 GCA_035252415.1 Solirubrobacteraceae bacterium | reverse complement strand
TGCCCTTGATGAACTGCGTTTGTTGCATGCGGTCATCGCCGCTGTCCAGCAGGCTGGTCGTGCCCTTCTGCTGAGCGGCCGGCGGGATGCCGTAGGCCTCCGAGCTCAGGACGAGGCTCGAGAGCGTCGGCTTCCCGCCGCTGCTGACCGCGCTGGTGTTGGTCAGTGCCCAGACGGCGAGCCGCTGGTCGAACGTTCCGTTGGGGTCGAGCGAACCCATGAAGTACTCGGCGGACGAGTTCCCCGTGGTCAGCGCCGGCTGGGGCGCCAAGGGGGTGGTGCCACCGACGCTCAGATGCGGGAAGTGAGCGAAGTGCACGGTTGGGTTCAGCGCGACCAGGTCCGTCTTCGAGAACGCATAGATCTCGCTGCCGTCGAACTCGGGGCCGTTGATCGAGAACTCGTCGTCGGTGACGTAGAGGTTCTGCGAGTCAATCCCGATCCTCGGCTGATCCCCGAAGCACGGGCAGCCGTTACCGCCTGGGTCGGTGGTGTCGATCTGATAGACGATCCACGGGTTGGTCGGATCTCCGGGCGTGCCGTTGACGGCCGGGCCATTGGGGCTGTTGACCGCGATGTCGAGGTGCGATGTGTCGCTCGGCGATGTTCCGAAGTCGCCGCCGCTGATGAACAGAATGATCGCGAACCACGTATTGGTGGTGGGGTCGTAGTAGCAGCGCGGATCGCTGGTGAACTCGGTCAGGCCCTCGTCGAACGGCCCGTTGACATTGAAGGGTCCGCTCACGACGGCACCGTTGGACTTGTAGATCGTGTACGCGGAGTTGACCATGTCGATCGCGAACCCATTCCCGGCGCAAAGGCCCTGATCGGGCGGTTCAAATTCCTGGTTGAAGTTGGTCACCGCGCTGTCGCGGCTGGACGTGCCGTTGAAGTTCGCAAGCAGTGGGGACGCTGTGGTCGAAAGACCCGTCGCTGCGGCACGTGGCGCTGACGTCACTGCGGGGGCGGCCGCCAGCGTCGGGTGAGGCAGACGGCGCGCGCCGTGGTGAACGACAATCGCATTCGGAGCCAGAGACGCGCCCTGAGCAGTAGCCCGCGTCGCGATGCCGGTGACCGGGTTCGCGTTCACGTTTACGGTGGCCTCTGCCCCGAGGGATGGCCCCGGAAGCACGGCAAGGACAGCAGCGACCGACAAGACCGTGAGACAGCACAGCTTCCTCAACGCAGACTCCTCTCTCGCCCGACAACCCCATTCGCCGGAGCCTCCGCTGTGCCGCTGGTGCGGAACCTACCACCGCACGGGAGCGGGAACAACGCTGTCGTTCTTGACCACGGGCTCCCCCGGCGCCATGGACCAAGCCCGCGCCCGAGGCACCCACGCGGTCGAGCAACCTGGTGCCGAACGATTCGTCGGCAACCAGCCGCAAGCCGAAACGTAACGCCGCGGCCGATCACACCTGGCCAGCGGGCGGTTCGCGAGTACCCGCAACCGGATTCGAACCGGTGATCTCCTGCGTGAGAGGCAGTCGACGAGCCCCGTTTTGCGTCGCCGTTGTAGCACAATCCGTGCTACGCTATCGGAAATGACTCGCTCGATACACGTGCGACTCGATGACGCATCGGCATCCGCTCTGGACGTTGTCCGGGCGTCCGGCATGACCGACTCCGATGCCGTCCGCACGGCGCTTCGCGAAGCCGCCGCACGTCGACGCGTACGATCATCGATCCGTGAAGAGGTGCTTCGCCTCGCCGCAGACGACGCCGACCGCGAGGAGATGCGGGTCATTCGAGAGCAGATGGCCGACCTCGCACCGGACTCCCCCGCTTAGGCAATGGTCCGAGGCGAGGTGTTCCGCCTCCCCCCGCCCCGCTCCTCGCGCGGACGGGAGCAGCGTGGAGCGCGCTACGCCGTGGTCGTGCAGGCGGACGAGTTTTTGCGCCTGAGCACCGCCATCGTTGCTCCAACATCGACTAGCGCCGCGCCTGCAACGTTTCGGCCCGTGATCAGCGTCGATGGAGAGGACACGCGCGTCCTGGTGGAGCAGACAACCGTGGTTGATCCGCAACGTCTGGGGCGATCGGCGGGGCGACTCGAAGTCAGCGAACTGGTGGCCGTTGACGAGGCTCTGGCGTTGATCCTAGGTCTGTGATCCTTCACTCCTGGCCGAGTACCCCCAACCGGATTCGAACGGTGATCTCCTGCGTGAAAGGTCGGGGGCAGGGTCGGTGGCTGTGGGCCTCTGACGGAAAGTGCCTGTGACTGCGGGCTTTCGATCAAGTGTGCGGACCGCTGCGGATCCCGCGGGAGGCGCTTGATGCTTCCATCAGGCTTCCATCCGAGCGTGGGTCCGGCAGCGCGATCCCGCCGCCGTCTGCGCGTTTTCAGCGGTGGAGCGCCGCGCGCGCAAACAGGAGGCCGCCGGCGAACCAGGCTCGCGCCCGCCAATGCATAGATGCCGACTTTCGCTGCGGAAGACGGCTTCGTCTCGTCGGGCCTCAGGCCGTTCCGCGAGTGATGCCCGTCCCGTGAGGCGGCGTTTCTCTTGCTCCGCGATCCTGCAGTCGACTGCCGGCTAGCGTCACGACGTATATCGGTGTGCTGATGTGGCCGAGCTGGGTTGGCGGAAGGAAACCGACGAGCCAGGCCGCCCGTGACGCGACCGTCCCAACGCCGCAGATCAGTAGAAGCGCGGGCGCCTCTCGAAGCGGGCGACATCCTCGTCACCGCCTACACCGACCCCAGCTGGGCGGCCCTGTTTGTCGCGATCAAGGGCCTCGTCACGGAGGTCGTGGGCCTGATGACCCATGGCGCGGTGATCGCACAGCAGTACGGCTTGCCGGCGGTCGTGGGGGTGGAGCACGCTACCCAGCTGATCCGGGATGGGCAGCGGATCCGCGTTCATGGGACGGACGGGTACGTCGAGATCCTCCCCTAGCCGGTCAGGCGCACGGCTCGTTTGGGCCGGGCGCCGCGGGGAATGTAGAGGCGACCTCTCCCCCACTACAGCAGTATCGATCGCGTGCCGCCGCCGACCTCGTCCTGGATGCGTATAAGCGAACTCAGCCGTCACGTCGGCGTCGCAAGCGACACGCTGCGGGTATGGGAGCGCCGCTACGCGTTGCTCAGTCCGCGCCGCACCGCGGGCAAGGTCCGGTTGTACTCCGCCGTGGACGAGGCGCGTGTGCGGGTGATGACGAGGCACATGAGCCAGGGTATGCCCGCCGCTCAGGCGGCGGAGCTCGCGAAGGCCGCGCGTCTCACCATCCGCCCGGGGCGGCGCCCGACCGTTCTCGAGCACGACGCGGCGGCCGCTGCCGCGAGGATGAGCGAAGCGCTTGACGCCTTCGACGAGTCGGCCGCCGAGCAGGCCCTACAGCAGCTGCTGGGCGAATACGCACCGCTCGCGGTGATCCGCGAGGTCGTGATGCCCTACATGTATGAAGTCGGCGAGCGCTGGTCCTCCGCGCACATGACGATCGCGCAGGAGCACTTCGCCAGCAACTTCCTGCATTCTCGGTTGCTCGCGCTGGCTCGGGGCTGGGATCGCGGCCTTGGCCCGCAGGCCCTGCTCGCATGCGCTCCGGAGGAGTTACACACGCTTGGTCTCATCTGCTTCGGCATCGCCCTGCACTCGCTTGGCTGGAAGATCACCTACCTCGGGGCCTCGACTCCGGTCGAGATGCTCGCGTCGGTGGGTAACGTTGTCCGGCCCGACCTGATCGTCGTCAGCGCTTCAGTGAGCGGGCGCCTTCACTCGGCCGCGCCACAGCTCGCCGAGACTGCGCAGGTCTGGCCGATCGCGATCGCGGGGCCCGGCACGGATGCACGGCTCGCTTCGCTCTGTAACGCCAGACATCTGGGTGACGATCCGGTCACCGCCGCTGCGGAGATCGTGGACGGGCAAAGCCTGAATCACACGACCAAGGCCGTGCGACCTCGAGGAACCCTCGCCGGTGACCGATAAGCACGGACTACGTCCTCCCGGGGGGATGTCGCCCCCTGCGCAGGCGACGCTTCCCGACGGTGTAGTGCTCGACTTGCACGAGCTCGCGACCGAGATCAGCTCCATTCACCTGGCGCGTCACCCCGACGAGATGGCGCGCTACGGTGCGATCGGCCGTGATTGGTGCATTCACGACAACCAGCACCTGCTGAACTGGGCCGTGCTGGATGTCTGCGGAAAGCTTGACTTCGGCGCTCAGGTCGCGTGGCTGGCTGACATTCTGGGCAGCCGTGGATACCCGCTGGCAAACCTCGCCGATGATCTGCGTACTGCATCGGACCTCGTCCGGCGTCAGCTGGGTAGCGCCTACGCGAACGATCTCGCCGAAGTGCTCACCAACGGCATCGAGTTCATCGAGCCGCCAAGGACGGCGTAGCTGACGCCTAGACCTCCGCCCGCCCGCGTGCGGACCGGGCGGGCGAAGACTGGGCGTGGTCTTCCTACGCGGTGTCGTCGGTATCGGTGTCGATCCGCTCCTTGCGGATCTCATCCGATACCTGATGCTCGTCAGTAACGGTGTCCTTCTCGAGCCGAACGCGCTCCTTTGGCACAGCCCGCTTCTCGACCACGGGCTGCTCCTCGTGCAGGACGACCTCATGCTCCTCCTCGGAGATCTCCGGCCCGTCCAGCGCCTGATCGAGGTTCGCGTCGGTGATCGGCTCGCGCTCCAGCCGCACCTCCTCGCGCTGGAGGGGGACGGTGGTCTGCACCTGCTCGGTGACCACGTACTTGCGCAGCCGCACCCGGCCGCGTTCCTGCTGTGTCTTGCCGACGCGGAGCTCCTCCTCGGAGCGGGTCATCGCCTCATCCGTCGTCGCCCCGCTGACGTCGCGCCCCTCGGCGCCGGCGTGGGTGTTCTCGGTCTCACCGGGTGTCCCCTGCGCGGTCGTGCTGCCATCGCTGGTATAAGGAATCCCGTAGTGCTCGAAGAGCGTCCGCTCCTCTGCCTCTGAGAGCTTCCCATTGTCCTCGATGCCCGGAGCGCCCGCGACCTGATCCTTGGTCGCGTTCACCCGTACGTCTTCTCCAACGGGCTCGGCGCCGGCCAGCGGGACGAATTGTGAGCGGATCCCGAACAGGCCGTTCGACACCAATGCCCATTCAGGCCGTCCGGTTTGCTCGTCCTCGTAGATCTCCTTGATCTGGCCGAGCTTCTCGCCATCCGCGCCGATGACGTTCCGATTCGTCCACGTGTATGCGTCGGTCAGGGTGGTCATGCTTCCTCCTAGCTGGGTTCAGATTCGTGGCCGGGCGCCGGGGACGCCCTGGCTGTCCGAGGTGTGGTTTTCGCCCGCGAGGCGCTGGGTCTGCGCCTGTGCGCGGTCGCGGCCTGTCTGAAGGTCCTGCTTGACACGGTCCTGGTTGTCGCGCGCCGAGCTGTACGCGTTGTGCAACATGTCGGCGGCAACATCGCGTCCGCCCAGACCGAAGGCGAGCGCACCGGCCAGTGCCAGCATGCCGACCAACGCGATATATGTCGCCTCGACGATCGTCGGGGCGATCCGCAGTTGGGTCAGCACCATGAAGACGACAATCGCGAGGATGAGGCTCGGTCCGACGGCGCGGGCGACCCGTCCGGTCGGAGTGTCGCCCATCAGCTTCTGCGCGAAGCCTCCCACTGCCCCCGCCAGGGCCGCGCCCACGACGAGGATGAGCACGGCGGCGATGACGTTCGGCAGATAGTTCTGCACGTTGGCCATGAAGTTGGTCAGCGCCGGAATCTTCAATGCGCCGACCGCGGCAGCGATCGCGTAGATGAAGATGAACCAGAACGCGACTGCGCCGATCAGTCGGGACGGGTGTGCACCCGGGCTGACGCGCTCGATGTACTGGCCAGCCTGACTGTGATGAAGAGTGCGGTCGACACCGAGCTTCTCGAGCGCCTTGATGGCAATCGTCTTGACAACTCGGGCGATCAGGTAACCCACGACGAGGATGACAAGGAAACCGATGAGGTTCGGAATGAACCCGATAAGCGAATCCAGCCCCCGTTGAAGGCTGTCGGCAATGTGAACTGCGGCGGTAGGCAAGGCCCCCTCCTCTCGCTAAGAATGCGCGCCTCGCGGAGATCGTCCTCTGCAGCGGGGCGGCTTGAACGGTTGGTGGTTACCCAGCGCCACCGCCAGCAAGCCCGCTGTCCAACCTCTGTCCAACTCACGCTTCGCGGAGCTAGATGGCAATGCCGACAGTGGTTCACGACGCCGCAGGGCGCTCGCCGTCGAGCGAAGCATGGCGGCCGCACCACACGGGTATCACGACTCACGAGAGCAAGAGCGAAGCCGCTTTGACCGAACCAGTCGTCATCGCTCCTGAGGGAGAGCTCGATATCGCGCGGGTCGCGGAGTTTCGCAACGCGTTGTCACGAGCCGAGGGCGCACCAGCTGTCGTCGTCGACCTCAGTTGCGTGAGCTTCATCGACTCGAGTGGAATCGGCGCGCTCGTCGATCTGCACAACCGACTGCGGCGCGATCGGCGCCGACTTGCCGTCGTGGCACCCGGCGGAACGGCCGCGGCACTGCTCCTCAACCTTTCCGGGCTCCAGTCCCGGTTGGCGGTCTTCCCGACGCGGGAGGCCGCCTTGGGCGCGCGCAGGGACCCCCGCTGAGAGCTCAGTCGACCCGGCTACGCCGGGGCCGGTAGCTCCCGGTCGCGTGCGCCGGGGTCATCGGAAGGGTCAAGCACAAAGATCTCGATCAGACGATCGGGATCGAACAGGACCTGACTGTGGTAGCTGACAATCTTCTGTCCGAGGACATCCTCGACGCGGCGGATGAGTTCGGGGGCGATGACGGACTGAAAGCGGAGGCGGTAATCCCGGACGGCCTCCTGCTGGCCACCACGGATCATCGTCTCCTCGTCACGGGTCATGCCACCGCTCATCACGCAGAACACGTATTCGTCGAAGATGTAGGTCTTGGCGTGTGTTGGCCCGCGACCGTAGAGATCCTTCATCGTTCGGACCACCACCTGCGAGACGCTCGCCTGCAGCGTGAGCTCCGGCGACAACGCTTTCTCGGTCCCATCCGCAGACACCCCGACGACGATAGACCACGGCGCGCCGCTCTGCGCCGGGCGGTGCGAACGGACGTTTGGGAGAGGCGTCTCCGGGTACAACAGCGTCGAGCGCGCCAGCGACAGTTTGCGCGCGCTCCAGAAGCACCAGATGGGGACGGCTCCGACGGCAGATCCTTTCTGCCTCGCGTGAAGGTCCTGTCGGCCTTTCTTCACGTCCTAGAGTCGTATCAATGAGCGCTATCAGCGCCCCCGCCACGCGCGACGGCGACGGCACGAGCCGGACTCCGATCGCCAACCACGCCCGTCGTCTCTCGACCGAGACCAAGGCCGCGTTCAAGACGACCGAATTCGTCGCGTTCCTCGCGGTCGTGGCCGGGATCTTGATCGCCGCCGCAGTCACCAAGGCGACACCAGGACACCACGACGCGTTCACGGCAAGCCGTGCGTGGCTGTACGTAGCGATTGTCACCGTCGGCTACATGGTCAGCCGTGGGCTGGCCAAGTCCGGCAGCGCGCAGCACTACGACGAGCGATAGGCGGATGAACGTACCGGACGGCCGCCCCTACCCAGGGGCGGCCGTACACGCCTGCACCGCTGGCCTTCGAGTCCCGCGGCACCGGCTTGCCCGTATTACTTACTGTCAAAAGGAGCACTGAATCTATTGCCCAGTCAAGAGACAACCGAGCGGATTAGCGAAGGGACGCTTGGCAAGCTCGTCGGCAAGGCGAAGGAAGCCGCAGGATCGATGGTCGGTAACGACGATCTGGCCCGAGAGGGTCGTCTGCAGCGCGCCCAGTCCGACGCTGAGACCGAGGCGCACCGCAACGCCGCTGAGGCTGAGCATCGGCGCGACGAAGCCGATCTCGCCGCGGAACAGACGGAGACCGAGCTCGAACGCCAGCGGCTGCAGAACGAAGTCATGGCGCAGGAGCGCGAGGACCAGATTGAGCGCGACCGCCAGGTGGCGGAGCACGAGGCAGTCGTCAAGGCGGAGCGCAAGCAGGCCGAAGCGGAGCAGGAACGCAACACGCTGGAGGCCATCGCGGACGGCACTGAGCAGCGCGCCGAGCGCGAACGACTTGCCGCCGCGACCGAGGCAATCCGGCTCGAGCAGGACGCCCGGCGGGCCGAGGCCACGGCAAACGCCCTGGATCCAGAGGAGAACCGATGAACGCACGCGCAATACCGAGATCCGCAGTTCAGACGTATCTGAAGCTGGTCCGTCTGCCCCTCGACGGTGCTCTCAGCCTGCTGCCGGGTGATCGCACCGGTGCCAAGCCGGCAGCGAAAGTCGCGCTTGATCGCCTGGAGGCCTCACTGAGGGGCGGGCTCGCCAGTGTCTCGGGCGACCCGGTTCTCCACGAGGACGCTGAGCAGCGACGGGAGGCTGCTGAGCACCGGGAGCATGGGCTGCGCCTTCGCACAGAGGCCGAGCGCAAAGCCGAGCAGGCTGATGCTCGGCTCGAGGCGCGTCAGCAAAAGGCAGCTCAGGAGCGCGAGCGGGCCAAGCTACGGTCAAGGGCTGGCCTTCAGGAGGCAGAGCGCGGGAAAGAGCGGGATAGGCGTCGCGCCGCGACGACCGCCAACGAGCGCCTGGACACAAGCCGCCGGACCGCGGAGCGCGGGGACAAGGTTCTCAACCACCGCGCAGCCAAGGAGCGCCTGGAGACACTCAGCAGCAAGTCCGAAGCACTCCGCGAGAGGGAGAAGGAACTCACCGCACGCGACGAGGCTCGACGTCTGCGCGACGCAGCCAGTCGGACCAAGGCTCAACGGAAGGCCGGCTAGCCGACTGCGGGGTGACACGCTGTCCACGGCGGAGCTGTGTCTCGGCCGTGGACGGCTCGACACTCGGGACATCACGTCGGCGCCCCGGAAGGGCGGGTTAGCAAGGCGAGGGCGTATGTCGCAGGGCGAGGAGTATGTTGCTGGCGATGATGACGGTGGAACAGCCCGACGCTGGGGAGCTGTTGGCGGCGACGGTTCCGCATCTGGTGCCGGAGCAGGTGGTCGAGCTCGCTTCGACGGAGGCGGGCTGTCCGATCGCGGCATATGTGTTGGATGTGGATGGGTCGTACGCGCTGCGCCTGGCGGGCAATTTGGAACGGTTTCCTGAGCGGATCCGCGCCCCGGTAGGCGTCGGGCCGGAGGTCATTCCGGAGGCTCTGCCGCAGTTGCGCCGGTTGGTGACCGATCGCGTCGGCGCGAGCATGCTGTGGCCGATGGTCCTGCGCGATCGAGTCATCGGCTTTCTCCTCGCTCGCGGCCGGCCGGCGGTTGACCTTGAAGCGTTTGCCGGACAGGCCGCGTTGGCGCTGGAGCTGGCGTCGGGATACACCGACGCGTTGCATGCCGTCCGTCGGCGTAAGGGCACGCATCCGGCCGCTGAGATTCAGCAGGACTTGCTGCCGCCGCGGCTTGCCCGCGTTGATGGGGCCGACGTCGCGGGAGGCGTGCTGCCCGGCTATGACGTCGGCGGTGACTTCTTTGACTACGCCAGCAACGGGGACGGCCTGTGGCTGGTCATTGCGGACGCGACGGGCAAGGGCAACTCGGCTGCGGCGCTTTCCTCGCTGGCGATCGGCGCGTTGCGCGCCGCCCGTCGGGCCGGCGCTGGGCTTGAGGCAGCGGCGCGGCTGGCCGATGAGGCGATCCTGTCGCTGGACATGCAGCGGTACTTGACGGCGGTGCTGGCGTCCTGGGATGTCGTCGGGCATCGGCTGCGCTGGATCAACTGCGGCCATCCCACGCCGCTCATCCTGCGTGCCGATGGGCGCGTTGACGAGCTCGAGGGCGAGCGCACATACCCCCTTGGCATTCGGTTCGGAAGGCGCACGTTCCCGGTGCTGAGCACTCCGGTAGAACCAGAGGACGTCCTGTTGCTCTACTCAGATGGGGTCAGCGAGCGCCGGACGGCCGACGGCGGGCGCCTCGGCGAGAACGGGTTGCGAGCCATCCTCGCCGAGCTGGGCCAGCGCTCGGCCGCGACGACGGTACGCGGGATCCAAGACGCAGTGTTAAGCGCCTCCCCCGAACCGTTGCGCGACGATGCCACGCTGCTGGTGATCGCCCCCACGAAGTGACGGCCCGACGGGTGACAGCCCATTGCGCGGCCGCGACACGACATCCCATTTGGGCGCGATGGGTAGCATCAGGCCGTGCGCGAGGAGCCCGGTGAGCCGACGACGACGATGCTCGACGATGTCGCGGTCATCGCGGTTAGCGGCGAGCTCGATTTCGCAGTCTGCGTCAAGCTCGCCCCAGAGCTCGATACCGCGCTGCGCTCACCAGTACGAGCGGTCATCATCGACCTCGAAGCCGTCTCTTTCGTGGACTCTTCGGGAATCGCGCTGCTGATAAACACATTCCGACGCCTGGACCAATCCGGGCGCCGGCTCGCGATTGCCTGCCCCATGGGTTCGCAGCGCCGCGCGTTCGAGCTAACTGCCCTCGATCGCCAGCTGCCGATGCACGAGAGCCGTCAAGACGCCCTGGCTGCCGTCGGGGTCAGCTGAACCGCGAGCCGCGCGTCGGAGCCGGCACCCAATCGCGGCCGGCGTGGGCGGAGCGGTCGGGCTCCGCCCACGCAAGGCGACGCGATCTCAGGCGTTGGCTGTCTCCCGCTGTGCGCTGTCCAGTACGCCGACACGGTTCTTGTGGGACCGCTCGTAGGCAACGACGTCCTCAGCGCGTTGCTCGTCGCCCTCGCCGAGTACGGCCTCGATTTCGGCAGCCGTAAGCTCGTCATAGCCGGGCCACGGCTCTTGGCCCCGCAGGGTGGTGATTCGGCTCAACACCGTTGAGCGGTTCTGGTTCCTTCGCTCATAGGAGTCAATCTTGGCGAGGTCGATCTGAGAGAGCTCGGGGAGCTTGCTCACGATCTCCTCGGCGGTGAGCGAGTCGTAGCGCTGGATCGCGAGGTCCTGCTCGGACGCGACGGCCCCCTTTGCCTGTCCCTCGACCTGCGCGACGCCGGGGGCCTTGCGGGCCTGCCGGGCCGTGCGCTTGGCACGCGTCTGTGTCCTGCGCGCCGTCTTGCCTAGCCCGCTGGCGAGCTTGCCGGTGGCGTCTGCCGCACCGGTCTCGGTGATCTCGTAGGAGGGGTGATCCTCGATCTCGGACTCAACCACGGCGGCCGATAGCTTGGGGATCTCGCGCAGGATACGCGCGAGCATGCGCTCTTCATCGCCGCGGATCGATGCCGCGAGCTTGGCTGTCCGCTCGTCATTGACCTTGATCGCTAGCCGCTCCAGCGCGGTGTACGTCGCGATCTCCAGCGCCTCGGTCGCGCACGCGTCCTTGGCGTTCTTGAGGACCTTCTCCTCTCCGCTGGATCCGCGGAGGAGGTCAAGCGGCGCCTTGCTGAAGGCAATGCTCTGTCCGATCAGCGTCTCGGCAAAGCCGAGAAATACCTGCAATGGGTTGTGGGCCTGCTCGAGCTCGCGCAGCCGCTCCTCGATGCGACGGGCGTGGTCGCGCGTCTCACCTAGGTGCTTCTCCAATCCGTCCCGGTAGGACCCGCGCGGCGTCATCGCGATTTGTGATTGCAGGACGCTCACGAGACTGGTTTCAGTGGCGTGCGCTTCATTCAGGTACTGGACCACCTTCTGGTCTGCTTGGCTCATGTAACTGGCCTCCATTTGGACTTCGGGATTCTCTGGTACAGCGTTCGCTCGCGGCGCTCGACATCGGGGTAGGTTCACGGGCTCTCCGTGGTATGGGTGACCGTCGGATCGCGGCTGCTCGGCGACGAAAGCATCGTTTCCCGCGAGCGCGCCCCGAATCCAGTGCTGCTGGAGCCCGCGCGATCTGTCGCCGGCATGCCCCTAAGCCGTTGGTACCCGACGCGATATCGAGCAAACAGCGTTCGCTGCCCAAAGGATTCATAGAGCTACATCGCGTGAGCGCCCTGCCTAATGCCGCTGCAGGGTGTGTGCGGTTGATTACGGGAACGTCGCACGCCGCGCATCACGGATCGTGGTCAGCCGCGTTCGGTGTAGGTAAGCGCCAGTCGCCAGAGCTCTGACCGGGGTGCGTGTGCCGTTCTGGTCCAGCCCGTCGACATGTCGCTGTCCTCGGTAGGCCCGGGACGGGCACTAGGAGCTGGCAGCACTGGGCGTCAGCGTCCCGCCGACCCCGAGGCAGCGTCGGGCAGCACGACGTCGACTACCGCAACAGGATCAAGACTGAGATTGAGAGCACATCCGAGGGACTCAGCGAGCACCGTCAGCTGACCGATGGTTAGGCCTCGCGGCCAGCCTCTACGTTCGCGATGTACCGACCGGACGCGCCGATTCGCCGACGTCGTTGCTCTTGGGTCAGTCCTTGGGTTGATCGGGCTCGCCGAATCGCCTGGCCGGCGAGCTGCGCACCGATTGTTGACGTCGTTGTCCGCGGCACTACGTTGCGACCGCCTCGTCAACGGAAGCGGCGGCCGGGGCGGCGATGCGCTCAACGTGGTCGGGCAATTGCAGCACGATCACGGGGTCCGCCTCATCGAATGCTGGCCAAGGATGAGTATCCGCAAGGACGACCGGCACGAGATCTGGTGCATTGAAGACCAGAGTCACGGCTCGTATCCATTCCTCCGGGTCGTCCCTGAAAGAGATCGTCCCGTCGAACCGCGGCGCGGGCGGGAGCGACCGCTCCTCGGCCGTGGTGGCAGTCTTGACTCCCATCGTCGCAGGCATCGCCAGCATCGTCGGTCTGTACTTCGGCGTCTCCGCAACCGGGTCGGCGCGCGGACAACAGGCGCAGGCCGCCGCACAAGCCGCTCAAGTGGCGATCGAGACGGCGAGATCGGCAACGGAGACAGCGAAGTCCGCAACAGCTATCGCTCACAGGTCTCGCGGACCGCCAGCAATGGTGGTGCCACCGTTCCGACATTAGAACCAAACGGCGGGGCGCCACCGCCGCCACCGGCCGGGGGCGCTGGAGCGCAACCGCCAGCTCAACCCGAAGGGCAACCCCCAGCCCAACCCGACGGGAACCGCCAGCCCAACCGGGAGCATGACCCACCGCCATCGCGGCGCCTCGCTCGATTAGGTTACGGGCCATTCGAGAGGAGGAGGTACCCCCAACCGGATTCGAACCGGTGATCTCCTGCGTGAAAGGTCGTGGCTAGGGTCCGTGGCTGTTGATCTCTGACTGGGAATGCGTGTAACTGCAGGCTTTCGAGCCAGTTTGAGGATGCCTCGGAGGCGCTTCACGCTCCCATCAGGCTTCCATCCGAGCACGGCCCCGGCAGCGCCATCCCGCCGCCGGTTTCGCGTTCTTAGCGGTGGAGCGCCGCGCGCGCAAACAGGAGGCCGGCGCCGACCAGGCTCGCGCCCGCCAATGCATACACGCCGACTTTTGCTGCGGAAGACGGCTTCCCTGGGGCGGGCCTCAGGCCGCTCCGCGAGCGATGCTTGTCCCCTAGAGCAGCGTGTCTTCTGCTCGGCGATCCTGCGGTCGTCTGCCGACGAGCGGTCGTCGCACCGCGGGTCCTGCTGGCGGAACCACTTGGCCGCTTCGGGGTGCGAGTGGTCGCGCTTGGAGTCGTGCCGCCAGAACCAGCGTCCGTCGCAGCCTTGGATCTGCCGCGTGAGCGCTCCAAGTTCGTGGTACTCGCACTCGCACGCCGTTCTTTGCTGCTCGGCCGCGCCTGGGCGTCGGCGCGCTTGGTCTGGTTGGCGCGCGTCGACGGGGCATTCCTGGGCCTCCGCGCGCCCCGGCGCTCGGACGTCACGCCCGACTCCGCGGGGGTGCTTAACCGCGCACGGCTGGACTTGCCATCAGAG
The DNA here is from genome assembly GCA_035252415.1 of Solirubrobacteraceae bacterium. Lineage (GTDB taxonomy): Bacteria > Actinomycetota > Thermoleophilia > Solirubrobacterales > Solirubrobacteraceae > Palsa-465. Next base: position 15,758 of record DATFDC010000624.1, on the reverse strand, counting down.
CCCTCCGCTGTCGACGGTGCCGTGCTGCCACGCTTGGCTCTGCTTCCGCCTTGACTCTTCGCGGCCCGACGGCCAGCGTCTGGTTTCCTTTGCGTCGACGCGCGTGCTTCCCGCGGGCGATCAACTTCCGCCTCCACTTGACGGTCGTTGGCCGAATTGGTGCGGAGTGGTTGCGACGGGCGGCTAAGCGCGCGCGTTGAACGGTTGCGGGTCGCGGTCCCAGCGCCTCTCGCGGGGACATCGGTGATGTCAACCAGCCCGAGTTCGGACACCGGTCGAAGCGGCACTAAGCGGCCCTCCTCGTCGGCGCCGAGTTCGCCCTTCTTTGCATCTTGATCTCGGCGGGAGACGGAAAGTTCACCTTGGGCCAAAGCTCCCTCGCTAAGCGATGAACATCCGCCTGCGCCTCGCACGTCCCTCGGCTACGGTCATCAAGCAGGATCAGCGGGACATCTTGGGTGAGAGCCGTCCGCCACGCCGCTCGTGCTCGCAGCTCCGTTCGCGCGACTGGAAGTTTGAGTTGCCGGGCGAGCCGCCTTAGAGCGTCACGGTTTAGCTGGTAGCTCACCTGGGCGTGGTCGCACTCAACCCTCACCAGGCTCTTGAATCGCACCTGCGCGCCTCTGCGATTCAGCTTCTCGACCGTCTGCGTGAGCCGGCTGATACCGCGGAGCGCGTTGCTGTCTCCCATCTTCACTGGACAGACGATTTCGTCTGCCACAAGCAGTGCCGAGACCGTTAGCTCTCCCACATTGGGCGGGCAGTCCATCAACACTCGGTCGTACTCGTGCAAGAGAGGTTCGAGAGCGTCCTTCAGCTTGAATATCCCCATCGTCTCCGACCGCAGCTGCGTGTCGAGAGCCTCCGCCCGCTCGTCACATGGCAACAAATCCAATCCGTGTACGCCCTGCACCCCGCGGACGACCGCGGCGTGGGCCGGCACTTCATTCCGCGGCGCGAGCACGTCCACGACCGTGGCGTCTAAGCGACTCGGATCGACACCGAAGGCGTATGTCAGATTTGCCTGCTGGTCAAGGTCGATCAACAGGGTGCGATACCCGGCGTAGCCCCACTGCGACGCGAGGCTTCCAGCGAGGGCGGTCTTCCCCGTCCCACCCTTCTGTGCTGCGATTGCTGTCACAACTGCCTGCGGCATTCGGTTATCCGCTATTCGACGGCTGGTCTGCGACTTCCTCCACGGCGCGATCGCTTTCGTCTCTCCCGCGTGCGCCGACACGCGAGTGTCCTCGCGGCATAGCTACCTCCGCCCGCGGCCCCTGCGGGTCGGCGCCTTCCTGCTCGGTTTCTCATCTTCCTCGAGCTCCGGCTCTGGCTTGTCCTCATCGGGCGCTTCGTCGTCCCAGGCGCCCGGCTCTTCACCTTCGAACTCGTCGTCTACGGCCTCGTCCTGGGGCTCCTCTTCCTGGGCGTCGAGCTCCTCCGGCTCATCGAGCTCTTCCTCGTCCTCGTGCAAGTCTTCGTCCGAGCCAGGAAGCCTGTCCTCGACGCCCTCCACTCGGTCCCTGAGCGTGCCGAACACTTCACGGCCGCGGGAACTGGCCGCAAGCTTCCCCGCGGTCATCAGCCCTGCTCCGACCAGAAGTGCTCGACCAGCCGAGACGCGGCGCTTCCGGCGGGGCGCCGGGACCGGATCCTCGAGCGCCGCGTCGACCGCTGCACGAATCACTCGACGCATATCGATCGGCTTGCTTTTCCCCATCGTGTCCTCGCTCTCCTCCGCGGGTGGAACGTAGCCCTCCCAAAGCCAGTGCTTACCTGGCCTGGGCCGAGCGAAACACGTGCCAGGGCACACTCAGTCCGAGGTCCGGCTAGTACCCCCAACCGGATTCGAACCGGTGATCTCCTGCGTGAAAGGCAGGCGTCCTAACCGCTAGACCATGGGGGCCGGTGGTGAAGGCTCATTGTATGGGCCCTGGCCGGAGGCCCGGCAGGGTGTTGGTGGCGCGCGCGGGACTGCCGCGTCAACCGCGTGCGACTGCCCACGTGGCACCGCTCCGAGGGAGCGGTTGGCTTGCGTCGGCCTACGTTCAAGCGGGTAGGCACTCAGGAAACACGTCGCAAGAAAGGCCCTCGCTGACCGGGATCTAGGCGGTCAACGAGGATTGAAAGGAAAAGATGCACCCACTGCTATTCGTCAACTGGAGGTCGGTCAGCTCGATGTTTCGCGGGCTGATGTGGATCATGGCGATCGCGCTTGCCGCGGTGATCGTCGTCCATCTCGTGCCCACTGCGCATACGGCGCACCATGCGGTACGGCTGATGCGCTGAGGCGGCGGCGCGGCTATCCGGGGCGGACCCGGAGGGCTTCGCGCCAGCTGAGCCGGGGGCCGCTGCGGACGAGTGTCGCCTTGTAGATCCGGGTGGCGAGACGCACCATGGCGTAGATCGCGACCAGCATGATCAGCACCGCGAGGATCACCTGCCACCAGGGAGCGGTGCCGACGGCGATCCGGGCCGGCATAAGAGACGGCGTGAGCGGCGGTACGAATGACAGGACGGCGATCGCGGGCGAGTGCGGATCGCCGGCGAGGATGGACGCCAAGAGGTAGCCGACGAGCAGCGGGATGGTCAGCGGGATGGTCGTGATCTGAACCTCCTCCTGGCGGGCTACCGTGGCCCCGGCCGCCGCGAAGGCGAACGCATAGAGCCCGTAGCCGAGGGCGAAGAACAGCAGGCAGGCAGGGAGCAGGAACCAGACGTCGGAGGGGATCTTGGCGCTCTGTTCGATCGCGTTGGCGATGAGCGCGGCGACCACGGGAATGGCGAGTTGGCCGAGTCCTACCATGCCAATCCCGACGACCTTGCCGGCCAGCAGCTGCTCGGGGCGAACGGTCGAGATGAGCACCTCCGCAGTGCGAGAAGTCTTCTCCTGCGCGACGCCGGTAGCGACCGCATTGCCGTAGAGGACGAGCACCAAATAGAGAAACAACGCCGCTCCGATTGCGGCGACCGCGCGGGCGGCCTGATGGGAGGGCGGCGGCGCGATCGCGACTGTGGCGAGCGGTACGGGTGCGAGCGCTTCGCGGATCGTGGCGGGCGGCAGGCCGGCCGCCGCGAGCACCGACCGCTGATGATCGACGGTCAGCGTCGCGGTCAGGAGCGCACGCGTCTGTGGCGACAACGTATGCGGCACGACCGCCGTGGCTCCGCTCGACCCGACGCTCAGCGCAACGTCCAGGGAACCGTGCTTGACCTTGGCGCGAGCCGTGGCTCCGTCGCGGACTTTCTCGATCCTCGCCTTCACTTTGAGGGCGCTCGCGGTCGCGGTGAGCGACGGTCCGATTGCCTGGGCACCGGAGCCCACGAGACCGACACGGGTCGGCTTGGAGGAGCTGTGGATCAGTCCGGGCACGACCACAGCGGCCACCACAGCAACGGTCATGATCACCGTGGTAATCCGCACGGCGCGACTCTCTACGCGCTCGGAGATCTCACGGCCGGCGACCAGCCAGATGACACTCCCACGGCTCATGGCGAGAGCAGATGCCGATAGAGATCGATCAGCCCGCTCGACTCGAAGCCGAAATGCTCGACCGGGCCTGCGTCCTGGGCCGCCCTGAGAATCGCCTGGGTGTCGGCGCCCGGCTCGATCGCCACGAGCACGCCGCGCTCATCCTCGCGCACCACCTGAACACCGGAGAGCCGGGCGGGCCAGTCCGACGTACCGCTGACCTTCACCCGCAGTTGGGCCGGGAGGCGCTCGCGCAGTTCGGCCAGGCTGCCCGCGGCGAGCACGCGCCCCCCGTCGAGGACCACGATCCGGTTGCACACGCGCTCGACCAGCTCGAGTTGGTGGCTCGAGAACAGGATCGCGTTGCCGGCCTCGGCCCGGGCCATCAGAGTTTCGGACAGCGACTCGACCGCCTCGGGGTCCAGGCCGGCGAACGGCTCGTCGAGGAGCAGCAGATCGGGGTCGTGCACGAGGGCCACGACCAGCTGCACCCGCTGCTGGTTTCCGTGCGAGAGGGCGATCAGCTTCTCGTCGAGCCGCTCTCCCAAGCCGAGACGCTCGAGCCAGGATCGGGCCGCCCGATCGGCGGCCGACGCATCGAGCCCGTGCAGGCGAGCGAAATAGCCGGCTTGGGCGAGCAGGCGCATCTGCGGGTAGAGCCCGCGCTCCTCCGGCATATAGCCGAAGCGGAGGCGATCGGTCTGGCCGATCGGGTGGCCGTCCCAGGTGATCGTGCCGCGGTCCGGACCGATGATCCCCATGACCGAGCGCATCAAGGTCGTCTTGCCGGCGCCGTTGCGTCCGACCAAGCCCACGATCTCGCCGGCGCCCACCGACAAGCTCGCGTCCTCGAGCGCCACCACTTCTCCGAACTCGCGGTGCAGATTCGAGATCTCGAGCCGCCGCAGATCGGTCGCACCCATGCCGCTGACATCCATGCCGGAAGACTCGCAGACCGCTAGCCGAGCGAGATCAGCGCGATTCCCGCGACGACGATTGCCGCGCCGGCAAACCGCGCCGGCCCCATCTCCTCCCGGCCGCCGATGGCCAGTGCCGCCGCGGCCATCACCACGCTCGACTCGCGCACGGCGGCCACCGAGGCGGCCGGCGCCAGCCGCAGCGCGGCCAACGTCAGGGCATAGGAGCCGAAGAAGCCGACGCCGGCGAGCATGGTCTTCCAGCTGACTGCCGCGCGGAGACGGGCGGCGCCACGGATCCGCCACACCCCGAGCACGTACACGGTCGCCGTCAGGCCGAACACCACCTCGAGGTAGGCGAGCGGGTTGGCGTGGGCGATGCCGTGCTTGTCGACCAGGGTGTATCCGGCGATGCACACGCCGACCGACAGGGCGAGCGCGAGGTCGCGGGGCCGGCCTGCCTGGCGTACGCCGCGGACAAGCACGATCCCGGTGGCGACCAACAGCACACCGGCTGCCGCGATCCCCGATACCCGCGTCCCGGTCACGACCGCGCCGGCAATCAGCACGAGCACGGGCGCCGATCCACGCGCGATCGGATAGACGAAGCCCATGGCGGCCACCGAGTAGGCGGTCGCCAGCAGCACCAGGTAGATCGATTCGAGCGCGCTCGATGCGGCTACGTATGGCACCGCCGACGAGGAGAAGCGCCAGCCGATAATCGCCACCGGCAGGAACACCAGGGTTCCCACCACGATCGCGACCGCACTTGCACTGTGGGTGTCCTCGGTCCCGGACAGCAAGAGATTCCACGAGGCGTGGACTACCGCAGCGGCGAGCGCGAGCAGGAGGGCGGAGACCGGCATCGGAACCCCCGTTTATAGAGTTGCCGGGGGATGACGGCCACCGACCCTCTGGCAAAGCTCACCGCGGAGGAGCGCGAGCTGGTCACACCCGCGCCTGCGCCGCGCACCGCAGGCGCGATGAAGGCGGTGCTCACCGACGAGCGGTTCTCGGACCCGAACTGGGTGTTTGAGCGCAAGCTTGACGGGATCCGCTGCATTGCCATCCGGGCCGAGGACCAACTTCAACTGCTTTCGCGCAACGACCTCAGCCAGAACCAGCGCTACCCCGAGCTGGTCGAGGCACTGGCTGCCGAGCGCTGCGAGCAGTTCGCGGTCGACGGGGAGGTGGTGGCGTTTGAGGGATCGCAGACGAGCTTCGCCCGGCTGGCCCAGCGCCACCAGCACTACGTGCCGGTGTTCCTGTACGTGTTCGACGTGCTCTGGCTCGCCGGACACGACGTCCGGCCGCTCCCGCTGCGCACCCGGAAGCGGCTGCTCAAAGCCGCGCTCCAATTTCACGGTCCGGTGCGCTGGACCCAGTACCGCAACGGCGATGGCGAGGAGCTTTTCAAAGAGGCCTGCCGCAAGGGTTGGGAAGGTCTGATCGCCAAGCGAGCCGACAGCGCGTACGTGACCACGCGCTCACGCGACTGGCTGAAACTCAAGTGCGAGCACGGACAGGAGCTCGTGATCGGCGGCTACACCGAGCCGCGGGGCTCGCGAGTGGAGTTCGGCGCTCTGCTGCTGGGCTACTACCGCGACGGCCAGTTCGAGTACGCCGGGAAGGTCGGGACCGGGTTCGACACCGAGCTGCTCCACGAGCTCGGCGCCCGCCTGCGCACGCTCAGACGCGACGACCCGCCCTTCAAAGAACCGCGAACGATCAAGGAGCGACACGCGACCTGGGTCGAGCCCAAGCTCGTCGCGCAGATCGGCTTCACCGAGTGGACCCGCGACGGGCGGCTTCGTCACCCCCGCTTCCTGGGACTGAGAGACGACAAGGCGGCGAGCGAGGTGGTCCGGGAGGGATGACCGAGGAACTCACGATCGGGCGCCGGCAGGTCCGCATCACGCACGCCGACCGCGCGGTGTTCCCGCAGCCGAACCTGACCAAGCTCGACCTGGCCCGTCACTACGAGCGCGTCGCGGAGCTCATGCTCCCGTACGTGCGCGACCGCCCGCTCGCCCTGCAGGCCTTTCCCGAGGGGATCGAGGGCGACGGTTTCTTCATGAAGTCGGTGCCGCGCTACTTCCCGCCCTGGGTCAAGCGCGTCACCGTGCCCAAGAAGGGCGGCACGATCACCCATATCCTGGCTCAGGACGCCGCGACGCTCGTGTATCTGGCGGGACAGAACGTGGTCACGGTGCACACGTGGCTGTCCCGCGCCGACAAGCCCCACCAGCCCGATCGGCTGACGCTCGACTTCGATCCGTCCGGCGGTGGCTTCTCCGAGGTCAGGGCCGCCGCCCGGGCGGCCGGCGATCGGTTGCGTGACCTCGGCCTGAGCCCGTACGCGATGACCACCGGTTCGCGCGGCATCCACGTGGTCTGCCCGTTGCGGCGAGGCCTCGGCTTTCCAGACGTGCACGGCTTCGCTCGCGCGCTGGCCGAGGAGATGGTGGCGGACGATCCGGCGCATCTGACGCTCGAGTGGCGCAAGGTCGACCGGGGCAAGCGGATCTACGTCGACGTCAACCGGATCGCCTACGCCCAGCACGCGGTCGCGCCGTACACGGTCAGGCCGCGGGCCAAGGCGCCGGTGGCGGTGCCGCTGCACTGGGACGAGCTGTCGGACCGATCGCTCAAGCCCGACCGGTGGACGATGAAGAACCTCGGACCGCGCCTGGCAGAGGGCGACCCCTGGGCCGGCATGGCGCGCCACGCGCGGGCGCTGCCGAAGCGGACAGCTACTGCTTGATTCCCGCCACCCGGGGTCAGAAGGAGAGGCTCTGAGCGCGAGCGATCTGCCATTCGGCAGGCTGCCGGCGCCGACTGGCGGGATGCTCGCGCCATACGCGAGTGAATCGCCATCGGCCGGGAGGGCGGGGCGAGTGGCGGATTACTCGCGCCGGAAAGAGGTGCATCGGGATCCGGGGGCCGGCGGACGGGCCACGAGGGTGGGACGCGACGCAGAGGGGGGCGAAGCGCGAAACGGTGGCGCCGGCGCTACCGACCGCGGCGCAGGTTCCGCCGTCCCCGCCGCCCGGCCACCTGCCACGGACCGGGCGTGTGATCGAGCGCGAGGTTGACCAGCCACACGATGAGCGTCGCGGCCACGAGCGTCCAGAACCCTTCGATGCGGAAGCCGCTCACGATCCCGTCGGTGATGTCCAGCATGAGCATCGAGACGAAGAACCAGGCGATGCCCAGGGTGAGGATGGCCAGGGGCAAGGCGATGAAGCGCAGGAGCGGCTTGAGCAGGGTGTTCAGCACGCCGAACACCGCCGCGGCAAGGAGCAGCGAGCCGAAGTTCTTGACGGTCACGTCCGCGAGCAGGCCGATGACGATGGCCAGCACGAGCGCGTTGGTGAGCCACGAGATGGCCAGCCGCAGCGCGAGCGGCGGCGCGGGAGGACGGCGGTCGACGACCTCGTAGTAGCGCTGGGGGCTCATGCAGCCCAGCGTACACCGCTGCGGAAGGTAGGCCGGCCCGAGGACAGCCTCCTGCTATGGAAGGTCGGCCGGCCCGGGGGCAGCCGGCTCAGCCGAGCGTCAGCTGCCCGTGCGCGTAGTCGATGCCGATCGCGCCGAAGTGAGAAAGCACATCGGACCCGAGCAGTCCGAACGCCTTCCCACCCGAGCCGGCGATCACCGAGCTGGTGGCCACGATGTTCGGCAGGCGCTGGCCGCCGATGCTCCAGTTCTTCAGCCGCACTTTCCGCGCGCTCTCAGAGCAGCCCACGCCGGTGACCTTGATCCGGCGCCCGACGGTCCTCAGGTGAAGTTTCTTGGCCAGGGCATCGTCGACCAGGGTCTTCGACGATCCGGTGTCGATCAGGAACGGGAAGGCGTGCCCGTGGACGATGACCTTCGCGAGGGCCAGCGTCTCGCCGTCCTTCGCCTTGAGGATGACCAGAGGAACGGTCGAAGCGGCATGGGCGCCGCCGGTCGACGCGTCGCCCCAGCCGGTGAAGCCGACCAGCACAAAGGAACCAACCAGCCCTGCGACAGCGATGAGACGACGCATCCTTCCTCCTCCGGGGACGGTCAACGAGGACAACCGGTGACGCGAGCGTAGACCCTCAACGACCCCGGCGCGACGATCCCGGGCGCGAGAACCGCCCCCCGGGAGGCATTTCCACCGTACATGCGTCGAGGTCGGGCCTATGGCTCAAGGTTTCCCGTCTACGGTCGAAGCTGCAGGAGTTACTGGTGGCCATGTCGAGCTATGGACGGCTGACGTGTTGATTGACGGCTCACCGGTCCGCACGCAGGAGCGCGCGGCCGGACCCAACAAGGATCTCGACCCGCCGGCAAGCGTGGTCAGCGACTACTTCGCGTCCGCGCCCGGGCGCCATCTCCCCCAGATGCTGCTCGCGACGACCGTCGTCGCGGTCCTCCCGCTGGTGATCTCCCTGGGCCTCCGGGCCTCCGGCCTGGTCGACGGATGGGTATCGGTGGGGCTGGCTGTGGTCATGTCCCTGGCGTCCTCGACCGCGGGGAGCGCCTACTGGCGTAAGCGAGGCCGCAACACCGAGGTCCTGTTCGGTGAGCTGCTGCTGTGGGGCTGGATCCGCAGCCGGCGCCAGGAGCGCGAGCTGGCCAACGCGACCCGGCTCCTCGCCCTGGTCAACTCCGGAACCGGGCAGCCCGCCCGGCCCGACGAGCTCACGGTCGAGCAGCACGAGCACCTCCTCCAGCAGCTCGCCGGCGCGCTCGAGGGGCAGGACGTGTACCTGAACGGGCACTCGCGGCGGGTGGCCCGCCACGCCACGATGATCGCGCGCGGGATGGCCCTGCCCAGCGAGGAGGTGGCCCGAATCCGCGCCGCCGCCGCTGTGCATGACGTCGGCAAGCTGCGCACTCCGAAGGCGATCCTCAACAAGCCGGGTCGGCTCACCGACGAGGAGTACGAGGTGATCAAGCGCCATCCGGTCGATGGGGCCGCAATGGTCGCCGCGCTCGGCGACCCCGAGCTGACCCGGATCGTCCGGCATCACCACGAGCGCCTCGACGGCGCCGGCTACCCCGATCGTCTGCAGGGCGAGGAGATCCCGCTCGGGGCGCGGATCATCGCGGTCGCGGACACGTTCGATGCGATCACCTCGGCGCGCCCCTACCGCGAAGCCGCGCCGCACCAGAAGGCGATCAACATCCTGCGCAAGGAAGCGGGCACCCAACTCGACCCCGACGCGGTCCGGTCGTTCCTCGCGTATTACTCGGGCAGCCGACCCACCGCGCTGTGGGCGATCATCACCTCCTCGCTACGCCGCGTGGTGTCGTGGCTGAGTGGCGACCCGGCCGCCGCAGCGACAATCTCGGCCAGCAAGGTGGCGGCCGCCACCGCGGCCACCGCGGCAATCGGCGCCGCCGCCGGGGCCGCTCCGGTTCCGGTCGTGCACCACACACCGGCGCGGCCGGCGGTCTCGCACGCCCACAGCGTGCCGGCTCGCCCGCGCGGCGCCGCAACCATCCTCGGTCGCCACGGCGCGTCCGTGCTCGTCCCGGTCACCCCCCCGGCGAAGACCACCACCACATCGAAGGCATCTGCCGCCAAGGCGCGACGCAAGAACGCGCACGCCACCACCGCCAGGCGAGCTCACACCCAGCCAAGCGCCGCCCGGCACGCGAACCGTCGCGCCCCCCACGCCGGCACACACTCGCAGACCGCGGCCGGCAGCACCCCGACCGGAACGCCTCCGAGCACCCCCGCCACGCACTCCCAGAGCGCCGTCACGCCCAGCACGCCCGCCGCGGCCCCAAGCACCTCGCAGCCGGCTGCCACCGCGCCGGCCAGCCACTCCCAGGGATCGAACGCCAACGGCAACGCCTACGGCCACACCAAGCTGCTCGGCAACGGGCACGGTCAGGGCCTGGCCAAGGGTCATGGCGACTCCAGCCCGGCCCCGTCGAGCCCCGCGGCACCGAGCAGCTCGACCTCGCCCGCCCCGTCTGCGCCTGCCCAGAGCAACGGCGGCGCGACCAGCAGCCATGGGAACGACCACGCCAACGGCAACAGCAACGACAACGGGCACACCAACGGCCACGCCGATACGTCGTCCACCGCCAGCGTGATCGTGCCGCCGGCCGCGATCCCGGCCCCGCCCGCGGTCCCGGCGCCGAGCAACGCGAGCGTCCCCGTCCTCCAGGGTGATCAGGGCAACGGCGGCGGCAACGGCAACGGCCGCGACCACACCAACGGCCACGGCGGCTAAACGCTGCAGGCGCTGACCGACGTGCTCAGGGCCAGCCCGCCGGCCAGCGTCTGGTACACGACGCAGTAGCGCTCGGTCAGGCGCTTCAGCGTCTCCAGCTGGGTCTCGTCGGCGTCGGTCTCGAGCTCGAACGAGAGCCGGATCGCACTGAAGCCGACCGGCGCGTCGCGATCGACCCCGAGCGTGCCGCGGAAGTCGAGATCGCCCTCCGCGTGCACGCGACCGCCCGCCACCGCGATGCCGAGCGACGTCGAGACCGCGCGCACGGTGACGCCGGCGCAGGCGACCAGCGCCTCGAGCAGCATGTCGCCGGAGCACAAGAGCGATCCGTCGCCCCCGGTCGCCGGGTGAAGCCCAGCCTCGGCCAGCGCCCGAGAGGTCTGGACCGAACACGACACGCCCTCGCCCAGCTCACCATCGGCCGACAGCGTCACAACGGCCGCCTCGGGCTCGGTCTTGTAGCGCTCCTTGAGCGGCGCCTGCAGGGTTCGTAGCTGATCGCGGTCCACGCCCTGATGGTAGGTCAGATCGTCGGCAGCGGGCCCGGCGATGGTGACGGGGCCGGTGGCTGCTCAGGCGTCGGAGGCGTGGCGTTGTCGCCGGGATCGCTCGGCGCGCGCAGCCACTCGACGATCCGCCCATGCGCGATCACGAAGTTAGTCCGCGCCGTGGTGCCGACGCCGCCGCCGCAGTCCGTGCCTCCGGGCCCCGGCCGGCCGGTGAGGAGGAACAGCGCGTTGACGAAACGGCCGCGCTGGTCGGCCGAGATCAGGCGCGCGCCACACGGGAGCGTGGTGTTTGCCGCCTGCGCCTGGGCGGCAGTGGCGATCGTGATCACGAGCGCCTGGCCGGCCGAGTCGGTCCCGTTGATCATCACGCTGGGGAGCGCGAAGTACCGGGCCGCGCCGCGGACGTCGCCCCGGCGCAGGGCATCCGCCCACGCCCTGATCACGCTCACCGCGGCGGGCGCCGCCCGGGCGCCGGTCGGTCCGGGACTCGGCAGCGGCTGGTTCGGGTTGATCAACGGAGCCGGCGTGGGCGGCGACGTGACCGTGTGCCGTGCCGCGTGCGTCGAGGTGTGCGCGACCGACTTACCCGCCCCGCACCCGACCGCCAGCAACGCCATCGTCAAGACCGCGATGAACGAAGCCCGGTGAACGCGGGCGCTCACACCACAATCGTAGGACGCCGCGCGAGCGAGCTACTCTTCCTGCGGCTGCTCGAGGCCCGACTCGCCTTCGCCGCCATCCGAGTCGGACGTATGGACCAGACCGTAGGTCTGCTCGATCGCGCGAGTCAGGCGCTCGATCGAACCGGTCACGTCCTCCCGGTCGGCCTTTCGCTCGAGGGCCAGGCGGATGCCGGCCATCTCCCGCGCCAGGTACTCGGTGTCAGCCAGTGAGCGGGCGTTGATCTCGCGGTCGCGCTCAATCTCGGCCCGGTCGCGATCGGTCTGGCGATTCTGGGCGAGCAGGATGAGTGGCGCGGCGTACGCCGCCTGGGTCGAGAACGCGAGGTTCAGCAGGATGAACGGATACTTGTCCCAGCGCAGCGACCAGGCGACCGCGTTCAGGCTGATCCACAGGATGACGATGATCGTCTGAGCCGCGAGGTAGCGACCCGTCCCGAGAAAGCGGGCGAGATTCTCGGCAAAGCGGGCGAAGGCATCCGGGTCGTAGGACGGCCCACCCGGGGTCCCGCGGGGGGTCTCGAGGTCGTCGCGGCGGGCCATCAGCTGGTCACCCGGGCGGTACGCCAGTTCACTGGAAGCATGCGGTCGAGCACGTCATCGATCGTAACCGCCCCGACCAGTCGTTTCGCCGGATCGGTCACCGGCAGCGCGACCACGTCGTAGGCGGCCAACCGCTCGGCCACCTCGCGGTCGCTCACGTCGGCGGCGATCGGCTCCCACTCCTCGTCCAGGCAGCGCGCGAGCGGCTTGCTCGGCGCCTCGCGCAGCAGGCGCTGAATCCCGACCACGCCCTGGTAGCGGCCGGTCGGGGTCTCGAGCGGAGGCTGGCAGACGAACACCTGCGCGGCGAGCGGGACGGGTAGGTCGGGATCGCGGACCCGGGCCAGCGCCTCAGCCACGGTGGCGTGCGGCGCGAGGATCACCGGCTCCGGAGTCATCAGCCCACCCGCGGTATCGGGCTGGTAGACGAGCAGCCGCCGAACCGGCTCGGCCTCCTCGGGGTCCATTGCGCCGAGCAGCTCAGCTTGGCGGGTGGCCGAGAACTCGCCGAGCAGGTCGGCCGCGTCGTCGGCCTCCATCTCGTCCAGCACGCGCGCCAGGCGCTCTCGATCGAGCCCCTCGACCAGGCGCACCTGCTCGTCCTCGGAGAGCTCCTCGAGCAGGTCGGCCAGCCGGTCGTCCTCGAGCGCCGAGGCCAGCACGCGCCGGCGGCTGAGCGGCAGGCGACGCAGGGCAGCGGCCATCTCGGCCGGATGCAGACCCCCCAGCGCCGCCGCCTGGCGATCGATCGAGCGCTCATCGGCGAACAGCTCCCCGGCCTCGCTCCAGTCGATCACCTCGGGCGAGCGCCGGCGGCCGGTCAGCCCGCGGCTCGCGCCCAGCGCGATCGTGGACACCTCCCACGCGAACGGCTCCGGGGCCGGCGTGAGCCCGACGTCGACCACCCGATCGCCCCGGACACGGCGCCCGAACAACTCGCCGATCACCAGCCGCTCTCCCTGGCGCAGCTCGAACTGACGCAGGTTGATCGAGCCGCGCCGCAGCCGGACGCCGCTCTCGCTCTCGATCTCACCCACCCGGCCGGCGCCCACGAACACACGCCGGCGCCCCACCGCCACGACAAATCCGTTGACTCGGGGTGGTCGTCCTCCCAGATCGAGCACCACGTCGACGACCCGGCCGATGGCGGCGCCGTCCGCCCCGATCAGCGCCAGCCGGGTCAGGCGGCTTACGTATACGACGCGGTCGGACACGCAGAAAGGGTAGACCGCATCGGCGCGTCAGCGGAACGCTCTGAGGAACCGGAGAATCGCGCGCCGGCTGCCCGCGGTGAGTTGCTCGTTGGCGATCCCGATCTCGAAGATGACGCCGTGGCGCACCTTGATCACGCCGCGGCTGCGACCGTTCGGCACCAGGTACCACGTGTTCAGGCCGATCTTGTACGCGCGGGAGACGTGGAGCCGCCGCCTCACCTTGGCCAGCCGCGCACCCTGCTTCACGCCGTGCAGGGCGTAGTGGCGGTTCGCGGTCAGCAGGATCACCGCGCGCCCCTTCACCGCGCGGCGTTCCCGCTTGGAGAGCGATCTGAGCAGAGCGGCGGACGGATATCCGGCGCGGATGCCCTTCGGACATATGAAGAAGAAGTCCATGTCGTCGTGCCGGCTACGGGTCGACCAGTGGACGAACAGCTTGCGCGCGTGGGCGCGGGTTGTGCCCAGCTTCAGCCGCCCGAGCGTGCGACCGGCCAGGCGACCGGTGGCCTTCTGGCAGACGCCCGCGCCACCGCGACCACCGCCGGCGCCCGGGCTCGTCGAACCGATCGTGCCGGGTGCGCCGACCACGAGCTCGAACGTCGGCGTGGCGTCGATCAGGTTGAACAGCGTGCCGGCCGACTGAGGCGTGGTCGACGTCGCGCTGAACGCGGCGATGCTGTACAGCGCGGTCCCGTCGCTCGGACTGCCGACGTCGGAGCGCGGGATGGTCATCGTGGTCGTGCCGCTGTTCGGGTCATACGACGCCTGCGAGGCATTCAGGATGTGGGTCTGCGGATAGGACAGGTACTTCGTGTGCTCGGCGGCGTTGGCGGGCGGAATCCCGGCGGTGTCGCCCGCGAAGAACGTCGGGTTGCCCGAACCGCCCGCGCCGGCCTCGGAATCCATGCCCGCGTAGTAGATGTCGCCGTTGCCGGTCGCGCCCGGCTTGACCACGGTCCAGCGCATGAGCCAGCTCGCGTCGGGCCCGCCCAGGGAAGCCGGGACGCTCAGGCTCTTCAGGCTCCGCGCGTTGATCGTCGCGACCAGCGTGTTGTTCGGGCCGTTGGCCAGCGACGCGCCGGTCAGGTCGAGGTTGCTCGGGGCCACGGTCCGGGTTCCACCAGACGGGTAGAACGCGTCGCCGGTCGGGTCCGACACGAATCCCATGTCCAGCCCGGGGCCGCCGTTCTGGGTGACCGAGCCGACCGAGGCGAGCAGACTGGGGCCGCTGAGCTGCCGGCTGATCACCTCCGGGCCCGTGTCCTCTCCGGCCGAGGTGTCCGCGGAGGTGTCGAACACGTAGGAGACCACCGCAGCGCCCTGCCCGTCGATCGTCACCTGGAGGAAATCGCCCAGGCTGCGGTCGCCGCCGGTCGCGCAGCCGATCCCGTTCGTGCAGATCTGGCCGTGCTTGACGAACGTCTCGCTGACGTCGGCCGTGGTGTAGGCGGGGCTCGCGCTGTTGGCGTTCAGGCTCTGGCCCATCTGCACCGACCACTCGGCGTGCTGGAAGCTGCCGGCGCCGTAGAGCGTGCAGGTGCCCGAACCGCTCGCGCACGTCCCCTGCTCACTGGTCGTGTCGGTGTGGTACCAGGCCACATCGACTCGCCCGCCGCTGCCGGCCACGATCCACGGGAACGTGTTGGTGCCGGCGCTGGTGATCCGAGTAGGAGCCGACCACGTGAGCGCGGCCGGATTGGCACCCGCAGGCTCGAGCGAGTGCACGACGTAGATCTGCTCGGGGGCGCTGAGGGCGCCGAAGTTGGGGTCCGCGCTCGAAGCGTGATCGAGCGGGCCGGCCGTGAAGGTGACGTACAGGTAGCCGTCCGAGTCGCGGGCGATGCTGGCGAAGTTCTCACCGGCCAGCTCCTCGGGGTTGCCGCTCGAGTCAACGCAACTCGCATCCGGGCACAGGGAGGCGTCGAGGTTGGGGCTCTCGGTCCAGGTCGCGGTGGTCGGCGTTCCCGGCGTGATCTTGCCCTCTGAGACCGCAACTCCCGGAGTGCCGCCGCTCCCGTTGGTCGCCGTGTGGGCGATGTACACATTGCCCGTGGCCGGATCGGCGACCTGGTTGCCCGAGATCCCTTCGTTGCCGGTGACGCAGTTGGCCAGACCCGCACCCAGGCAGTCGGTTCCGGGGCTCGTGTTGATCACCTGGGTGAACGTCGTGCCGTCGTGCGAGATCGTCTCGACCAACTGGTT
>DATFDC010000623.1:0-10926 GCA_035252415.1 Solirubrobacteraceae bacterium | reverse complement strand
CCCACACGTACCCCTACCGACGCTTCGCTGCGCCCTCACAGAACGCCAACGCACGGCTCGGGGCCATCGCGATTTCGCTAGATCCTCGACGTAGAGCTCTCTCATCTCCTTCTCCATGCCGGTTTATCCCGGCGCTTTCAGTGAACGACCATTCACCCCAGTGGGCGGGGCGAGTGGCGGAAAACTCGCGGTCGAACACGGGTACACGCCGCCAGTGTCCACCCGAAGCCCCCTCTCCAGGTGAAATGCCGTTGATTTGTTGCAGAAAAGAACCAGCCTCGTGACCCGCCACCGCGCCACCGGGCATCATCCACACGAATGCGCGTCGCCCTCTTCGCCACCTGCCTGATCGACGCGCTGTTCCCTGACGCGGGCAAGGCGACCGTGCAGATCCTCGAGCGGCTCGGACTACACCCGGAGTTCCCGCTCGAGCAGACGTGCTGCGGACAGATGCACACGAACTCCGGCTACTTCGAGCCGACCCTCGTCGAGAGGTACGTCCACACCTTCGAGCCGTACGACGCGATCGTGGCCCCCTCCGCATCGTGCGTCGGCGCGATCCGCCACCAGCACGCGATGATCGCCCGGGACGCCGACGATGAAGCTCTCGCACAACGCGCCACCCAGACCGCAGCCAAGACCTTCGAGCTCTCGCAGTTCCTCACCGACGTCCTGCACACCGACGACGTCGGGGCGTACTTCCCCCACCGGGTCACCTACCACCCGACCTGCCACTCGCTCCGGATGCTCAAGCTCGGCGACCGCCCATTGAGGCTTCTCAGCAACGTCAAGGGCATCGACCTGGTCGACCTCCCGCGCAGCGACGAATGCTGCGGGTTCGGCGGCACGTTCTCGATCAAGAACCCCGACGTGTCGGCGGCCATGCTCGCCGACAAGATGGAGGCGGTGATCGGGTCGGGGACCGAGGTGCTGTGCGCCGGCGACCGCTCGTGCCTGATGCACATCGGCGGCGGCCTCGAGCGGATCCGCGCAGGCATCCGGACCGTCCACCTGGCCGAGATCCTCGCCAGCACCGAACCGGACCCGAGCCGAGCATGACCAGCGGCGACCTGATCTGGACCGACGATCCGCCGTTCCCGGAGAACGCGGCCCGCAGCGTCACCAACACTCAACTCCGGCGCAACCTCCGCAACGCCACTGGCACGATCAGAAGCCGCCGCGCCGGCCTGGTCGCCGAGACGCCCGACTGGCAGGAGCTCCGCCACGCCGGCGCCGCGATCAAGGACGACGTCCTGCATCACCTGGACCACTACCTGACCGAGTTCGAACGGAACGCGACAACGAAAGGCGCCCACGTCCACTGGGCAAAAGACGCCGCCGAAGCGAACGCGATCGTCGCGAACATCATCAACCAAACCGTCCACACCGAGGTGATCAAGGTCAAGTCGATGGCCACCCAGGAGATCGGCCTGGTCGAGGCACTCGGAAAGCAAGGGATCGCCGCCCACGAGACCGACCTGGCCGAGCTGATCATCCAGCTCTCGCACGACAAGCCGAGCCACATCGTCGTGCCGGCGCTTCACCGCAACCGGGCCGAGATCCGCCAGATCTTCGCGGAGCACATGCCCGACGCACCCAAGGACCTGACCGACGACCCCCACGCGCTCGCCGAGGCGGCGCGGCTGCACCTCAGGCGGCTGTTCCTGAAGACGAAGACAGCGATCAGCGGTGCGAACTTCGCGATCGCCGAGACCGGCGGCCTGCTCGTGGCCGAGTCCGAAGGCAACGGCCGCATGTGCCTGACCCTCCCCGACACGCTGATCAGCGTGGTCGGCATTGAGAAGCTCATCCCGACGTTCAAAGACCTCGAGGTGTTCCTCCAGCTCCTCCCCCGCTCCGCGACCGGCGAACGGATGAACCCCTACAACTCGATCTGGACCGGCGTCACGCCAAACGACGGCCCCCAAGAAGTCCACATCGTGCTCCTCGACAACGGCCGAACGAACGTCCTGAAAGACCAAACCGGACGCCAGGCGCTCAGATGCATCCGCTGCGCCGCGTGCTTGAACGTATGCCCGGTGTACGAGCGAACCGGCGGCCATGCCTACGGCGCGACCTACCCCGGCCCGATCGGCGCGATCCTCACGCCGCTGATGGTCGGGGTCGAGCACGCGCCCCAGCTGCCGTTCGCGTCGAGCCTGTGCGGCGCCTGCTACGAGGTGTGCCCGGTCGAGATCGACATCCCAACCGTGCTCGTGAAGCTCCGGCACGACGCGGTGAAGGCCAAGCCCCACAAAGCCGAGGACGCGACATTCGCAGCAGCAGCCAGCGCGATGAGCGGACGCCGGCGCTGGACCGCGGCGCTCAAGGCCGCCAGGCTGATGCGCTTCCTGAGACACGCCGCGCCGCCGCCCCTGAGCCGCTGGACCCGCACGCGCGACCTACCCGCCCCCCCAGCCGAGCCGTTTCGCGACTGGTGGCGCAAGCGATGACCTCGCGCGACGAGATCCTCACCAAGGTGAGAACGGCGATCGCAGGGGCCACGCCAAGCGAACCGCCGAAGCGCGACTACCGAACCACGACCACCGACGGCCTCGACACCTTTCTCGACCGCCTCGCCCACTACGACGCGACCACCCACGTGGTCGACCCGGCGGACCTCGACGCGACGATCCGGTCAGCCCTCGAAGACCGCAACAGGGTCATCGTCCCCGACACTTGGACGACCGCTGTCGACGACCCGCTCACCGACGACCCGCCGCTCACCCACGACCAGATTGACCAATCACACGGGGTCCTGACCACCTGCGCCCTGGCGATCGCCCAGACCGGCACGATCGTCCTCGACGGCGGCCATGGCATGGGACGACGCGCCCTCACCCTCCTGCCCGATTACCACCTCTGCGTCGTCCGACCCGACCAGATCGTCGCGTCGGTGCCCGAAGCCATCGCCAGCCTCGCACACCATCCCACCCGGCCGATCACGTTCATCTCCGGGCCCTCCGCCACCGTCGACATCGAGATGACCAGGGTCCGCGGCGTGCACGGCCCGCGCAACCTCGAGGTGATCGTCGTCAGGACGCCTCCGATAGACGAACCGACCTAGACTCGCCGGGGTGCGCACCCAGGTAGGCATCATCGGCGCCGGTCCCGCCGGCCTCGTGCTGGCCATGCTGCTGAACCGTGACGGGATCGATTGCGTGGTGTTGGAGGCGCGCGATCGGGAGTACGTACAGCAGCGCGTCCGCGCCGGCCTGCTCGAGCAGAACACGGTGAACCTGATACGCGAGCTTGGCGTGAGCGAGCGTCTGGACCGCGAGGGGCTCGAGCACAGCGGCGTGTACCTGCGCTATCACGGCGAGAACCACTACGTCAACATGGCCGAGCTGACCGGCCGCTTCATCACGATCTACGGACAGCAGGAGGTGGTCAAGGACCTCACGAACGCCCTGCTCGAGAAGGGCGTCCCGATCCACTTCGAGGTCCAAGACGTCGCGCTGCACGACATCGACACCGACCAGCCGCGCATCACCTTCGAGCACAAAAACCAGAGCCACGAGCTCATGTGCGATGCGATCGCGGGATGTGACGGCTTCCACGGGGTGAGTCGGCCGACCATCTCCGAGCACCTGACCGAGTACGACTACACGTATCCGTTCGGCTGGCTGGGGATCCTGACCGAGGCCGAGCCCGCCACCGAGGAGCTGATCTACGCCTGGCACGAGAACGGCTTCGCGCTGCACTCGATGCGCTCCGAGACGATCAGCCGGCTGTATCTCCAGGTCCCGGCGGACGAGGACATCGAGAACTGGCCCGACGATCGGATCTGGGCCGAGCTCGCGACTCGGCTGGGCGAGGTCAACGAGGGCGACATCTTCGACAAGGGGATCACGCCGATGCGCTCCTATGTCGCCGAGCCGATGCAGCACGGCCGCCTGTTCCTGGCCGGCGACTGCGCCCACATCGTGCCGCCCACCGGCGCCAAGGGCCTGAACCTCGCGGTCAACGACGTGCGTCTGCTCGCCCCCGTCCTCACTGACCTGATCAAACACGGCAAGACCGAGCGAGCCGACGGCTACACGACGGCCGCCCTGAGACGCGTCTGGCGCGCCCAGGATTTCTCGAACTACATGACCCAGATGCTCCACGACCTCGGCGGCGGTCCATTCCAGCAGCGGCTTCAGCTGTCCCGGCTCGAGTACGTCGCGCGCTCCGAAACCGCAGCCAAGAGCCTGGCCGAGAACTACGTCGGGTTCCCAGCCGAAGCCGAGTTCTGAAGACGCCGTGGCGAACATCGCCTACACCCGAGGCCTGCACGAGCTGGGCGACGGCCTGTACGTCTACCTCCAGCCCGACGGCGGCTGGGGTTGGAGCAACGCCGGCCTGATCACCGCCGGCGGCACGTCGCTGCTGGTCGACACGCTGTTCGACCTGACCCTCACCAGGGCCATGCTCGAGGCGATGCAGCCGATCACCGACCGGCATCCGATCGGCCAGGCGTTCAACACACACGGCAACGGCGACCATTGGTACGGCAACGAGTTGCTGCCCGAAAACATCCCGATCGTGGCCAGCGCCGGCGCCGTCGAGGTGATGAAGGGATCGCCGCCGAATGCCGTCCACATGCTGTTCAACGAGATCGACCTGGGGCCGGAGTTCGAGGCTTTCGCCAGGGAGAACATGCGCCGGTTCGATTTCGCCTCGGTCAACGCACGCCTGCCGACCACCACATTCGAACGCCAACACGACCTGACCGTCGGCGACCGGAACATAAACCTGATCGAGCTCGGTCCGGCGCACACGAATGGAGACGCGATCGCCTACGTCCCGGACGCCGACGCCGTGTTCACCGGCGACATCCTGTTCATCGAGGGCACCCCGCTCATGTGGGCCGGCCCGATCTCCAACTGGATCGCCGCCTGCCAGAAGATCATCGAACTGAACCCCACGACGATCGTCCCCGGACACGGCCCGGTCACCGACGCCTCGGGCGTCAAGGACGTCCAGCGCTATCTGACCTACATCGAGACCGAGGCCCGGCAGCGCTTCGACGCCGGCATGGACGAGGAAGCCGCGGCCGACGACATCGACCTGGCCGACTTCCGCGACTGGGGTGACGCCGAGCGGATCGCCGCCAACGTGGCCAACCTCTACCGGGAGTTCGATCCCAGCCTCCCGAAGCTCTCGCCTCCCGAGCTGTTCGTGAAGATGGCCCACTGGAGCGCCCGCCACTGATGCGGGTGGCGCGCGTCGAACACCGGGGCCAGATCCGCACCGCGGTGGTCAGCCCAGACGGCGAGTCCGTCCGGCTGTTCGCGCCGAACACCACGCCGATCGAGGCGCTGACCAGCGGGCAAGACGCCACCGAAGACATACCGCTCGCGGACGTGACGCTCAAAGCACCCGTCGAGCCGCCGACCATCCGCGACTTCTCGGTGTTCGAGCAGCACATGGAGGGCGTGCGCAAGAACCTCGACCCGAACGCGACGGTCCCGGAGGTCTGGATCGCATCCCCCTTCTGTTACTTCTCGAACCCGCACGCCCTCACCGGCCCGAACGACGAGATCCCCGTCCCGCCCGGGTGCACCGACCTCGACCTCGAGCTCGAGGTGGCCGCGGTCATCGGCAAGGCCGGGACAAACATCGAACCCGACGAGGCCGCCGACCACATCGCCGGCTACACGATCTTCAACGACTGGTCCGCCCGCGACCTCCAGATCGCCGAGATGGCCCTCGGCCTCGGCATCTGCAAGGGCAAGGACTTCGCCAACACGCTCGGCCCCTGGATCGTCACGCCGGACGAGCTCGACCCGTACAGAAAAGACGACCGCTTCGACCTCACCCTCGAGGCGAAAGTCAACGGGCGCTCGCTCGGAACCGACACCCTCGCCCACATGGCCTGGAGCTTCGAGGAGCTGGTCTCCTACGCGTCGCGCGGCACCTGGGTGAAGCCCGGCGACGTGCTCGGCTCCGGCACCTGCGGGTTCGGGTGCCTGCTCGAGCTATGGGGCCGCTTTGGCCGCGACTGCCACCAACCACTCGGCCCAGGCGATACCGTCGAATTGAACGTGCAGGGAATCGGGACATTGACGAACCGGATAGCCGCCGGCCCCAACCCCATCCCTCTGCCCACAGCGCGGCGCGTCGACTACAGCACAGAGAGGTGACCCCAATGGCCAGCGGAGCAGTGCAGGCGAGCAACCGGACGATCGCGAGGGCGGCGGCCAGCGCGGCTGACCGCTTCGCGGACCGCGTCGCCGTCCGCAGCAAGCACGGCGACGAGTGGCGAGACCGCACGTTCGCCGAGGTCTCGGAGATCGTCGACGAGATCGCGTTCGGACTGATCGACCTGGGCCTCGAGCCCGGCGACCGGGTCAGCCTCCTGTGCAACACCCGTCCGGAATGGACTTACTCGAGCCTGGCCATCTCGCGCGCCGGTGGCGTGGTCGTGCCGGTCTATCCGACCAACTCCCCCGACGAGTGCGCGTGGGTGGTCGGGAACTCGGACTCCCGCATCGTGATCTGCGAGGACGCGGGTCAGGCGGCCAAGATCGAGGAGGTGCGCGACCGCCTCGAGCACCTCGAGCACGTCGTCGTGATCGAAGACGGCCTCGACCAGCTCCGCGAGAACGGCGACACGACCGAGCTGGAGCGCCGCTGCGACGGGGTCTCGCCCGAGGACCCGTACACGATCATCTACACCTCGGGCACGACTGGCCGCCCCAAGGGCGTCGTGCTCAGCCACGGCAACTGCGCCTCGGTCGGGGTGATGGTCGAGGAGATCGAGTTCATCCAGGAGGGCGAGCTCACCTACCTGTACCTCCCGCTCGCCCACGCCTTCGCGCTGACCGTGCAGCTCGCCTCGTTCGACGTGGGTAGCGGCATCGTCTACTGGGGCGGCGATGCAAACCAGATCGTGCCCGAGCTCATGCAGGTCAAGGCCACGTACATGCCAAGCGTCCCGCGGATCTTCGAGAAGATCTACGCGCTCGCCCAATCGATGGCCGAGGACCCCGAGCAGCTCAAGCAGGCGGTCGAGCTCGGAGTCAAGGTCAACCGTATGCGTCAGCAAGGCCAGCAAACGCCCGACGAGCTGAAACCGGCCTACGACCGCGCCGAGGAGGCCCTTTACGGCAAGGTCCGCGGGCTGTTCGGCAACAGCCTGACCAAGGCGGTGTCCGGCGCCGCGCCGATCGCCAAGGAGATCCTTAAGTTCTTCTACGCCTGCGGCGTGCCGGTGCTCGAGGGCTGGGGCATGACCGAGACCACCGCGGTGGGCGCAGTCAACACGCTCGAGAGCATCAAGTTCGGCACGGTCGGCCGCGCCATGCCCGGCGTCGAGTTCAAGATCGCCGAGGACGGCGAGATCCTCACCAAGGGCCCGAACGTGTTCCGCGAGTACTGGCGCAACCCGGAGGCCACGAAGGAGACGTTCACCGAGGACGGGTGGCTGATGACCGGCGACCTGGGCTCGCTCGACGAGGACGGCTACCTGTCGATCACCGGCCGCAAGAAGGACATCATCATCACGGCCGGCGGCAAGAACCTCACGCCCTCGAACCTCGAGAACGATCTCAAGCAGTGCCGCTACATCTCCCAGGCGGTCATGTACGGGGATCGCCGCCCCTACCCGGTGGTCCTGATCACGCTCGACCCCGAGGAGATCGCCCCCTGGGCCAAGGACAAAGGCCTCCCCGAGGACATGGCCGAGCTCGTGCACACCGACGAAGTCCGAGAACTGGTCCAGAACGAGCTGGACCGCGCCAACGCCAACTACGCCCGGGTCGAGCAGGTCAAGAAGTTCGCCGTGCTCGACCATGACCTGACCCAGGAGTCCGGCGAGCTCACGCCCACGCTCAAGCTCAAGCGAAACGTGGTCAACGAGCGCTACCAGGACGTGTTCGAGTCGCTGTACAACAGCTAGAGACAGTGCGCCAGCTCACCGCGCTCGATCAGCAGTTCCTCGCGCTCGAGGACTCTCGCCACTACGGCCACGTGGGCGCGCTGTCGCTCTACGACCCGTCCACGGCCGAGAACGGCGAGCTGACCCTGCCGAGGCTGCAGAACTTGATCGCCGAGCGCCTCCCGCTGGTGCCGCCGTTTCGCTGGCGGCTCGCCGAGGTGCCGTTCAACCTCGACTACGGCTACTGGGTCGACGATCCCGACTTCGACCTCGAGTTCCACGTCCGCGAGATCGCCCTGGCCCCGCCGGGTACCGACGCCCAGCTGGCCGAGCAGGTGGCGCGGATCTACGCGCGGCCGCTCGACCGATCGAGGCCGCTGTGGGAGCTCTACCTGATCCACGGCCTCCCGAGAGACCGCGTGGCGGTCATGAGCAAGATCCACCACGCGGTGATCGACGGGATGTCGGGAGCCGAGATCATGGGCGCGCTGTTCGATCCCACCCCCGAGGGCCGGGACACCCCACCACCCGCCACCACCCAACCGCCCGACGCCAAGCCCAGCGAGCTGAACATGCTCGCCCGCGGGCTGCTCGGCCTGCCCCGGTACCCGCTCCGGGTCATCAAATCGGCCCCGCGCGCGCTGCCCAATCTCGCCGAGGTGCAGTCGTTCGCCGCCATCCCCGGCATCAAGCCCCTGGGCCGCCTGGCCGCCAACGCGCAGCGGGCGCTGGGCCGCGACACCGTGGTCGGCCGCCTCGACCTCACCCCGCCGCGGACCTCGTTCAACCGCCGCGTGTCCGCCCACCGCCGCTACGCGTTCGGGCAGCTGTCGCTGTACGACGTGAAAACCATCAAGAACCACTACGGGTGCACGGTCAACGACGTGGTCGTGTCGATCTGCGCCGGCGCGGTCCGGCGGTGGCTGATCGAGCACGACGAACTCCCGGCCGACCCCCTTGTCGCGCAGATCCCGGTGTCGGTGAGGCGCGAGCACGAGCAGGGCACCTACGGCAACCGCATCCTGCTCATGACCGCTCCGCTTCACGTCGAGTTCGACGATCCGATCGCCCGCCTCACGGCCACCCACGAGTCGCTGCTCGAGATGAAGGAGCGCCACCGCGCGCTGCCCGCCGGCCTGCTCCAGGACGCCAACCAGTTCATCCCGCCGGCGCTGTTCTCGCGGGCCGCCCGCCTGACCTTCTCGCTCGGCGCGAGCCGGGCGAGCCGCCCCGCCTGGAACCTGGTGATCTCCAACGTCCCGGGCCCGCAGTTCCCGCTGTACATGGCCGGAGCGCGCCTTATGGCTCACTATCCGATCTCGGTCATCACCGACGGCATGGGCCTGAACATCACCGTGATGAGCTACTGCGGCCACCTCGATTTCGGCATCGTGGCCGACCGTGAGCAAATGCCCGACGTGTGGTCGCTGATGGGGTGGCTGACCGAAGCGCTCGAGGAGCTCAGGCCACCCACCAGGCCGCGCGCCAAGCCCAAGACCGCCAACATCCCAGCCGATGGCTGAGCAGTTCTGCGACATCGGCGGGGGCCTCTCGCTGTGCTACGAGCGCTTCGGGAACGAGTCCGACCCGCCCATGCTGCTGATCATGGGCCTCGGCACGCAGATGATCGGGTGGCCGGACGAGTTCTGCGCCCAGCTGGCCGAGCGCGGCTTCCATGTGATGCGGTTTGACAATCGCGACATCGGGCGCTCGACGAAGATCCAAGGACCCCCGCCCACTCCGCGCCAGCTGCTGACCCGCAAGATCGCTCCGGTGCTCTACCGGCTCAGCGACATGGCGACCGACGCGGCCAATCTGCTGCGCGAGTTGAACCTCGCCCCCGCGCACATCGTGGGCGCCTCGATGGGCGGCATGATCGCCCAGACCCTCGCCGCGCAGAAACCCGAAAGCGCACGGTCCCTGGTCTCGATCATGTCCAACACCGGCAACCGCTGGAAGGGCCAGCCGGCGTTCGGGATCTACCGCTACCTGCTGCGCAGGGCCCCCGACGACCGCGAGGGCTACATCGAGTACACGACCAGGCTGTTCGAGGCGATCGGCTCCCGCGGCCTGCCGTTCGACAAAGACCGCGTGCGAGACATGGTGGCGCGCAGCTACGACCGCGGACACGACCCGGCCGGTCCGGGCCGGCAGCTCGGCGCGATCGTCGCCTCGGGCGACCGCACGGCCGAGCTGAAGCGCATCCGCGTCCCCACCCTGGTCATCCACGGCTCCAAGGACAAGATGGTCGCCCGCTCCGGCGGCGTGGCGACGGCGAAAGCGATCCCGGGCGCGAAGCTGATGATCGTCAACGGAATGGGGCACGACCTCCCCGAGGCGGCCTGGCCGCAGATCGTGCCGGCGATCGCCGAGCATGCTCACGCTGCGGATCGCGCCGCGTCGGACTCGCCGCTGAAAACGTCTTGACCTCGCTGGTCATCCGTCCGATCGAGCCCGACGATCGCGAACTCCTCCGCGCAGGCTTCGAGCGGCTGTCGGAGCACAGCCGCTACCTGCGCTTCCAGGCGCCGCTCGCCTCACTGAGCGATCAGCAACTCGCCTACCTGACCGAGATCGACCACCACGACCACGAGGCCCTGCTGGCGCTCGCAAGCGACGGCGAGGAGATCGTCGGCGTGGCACGCTTCGTGCGCGTAAACCACGCGGTCGCCGAATGCGCGATCGTGGTCGCCGACGACTGGCAGGGACGCGGCGTGGCCACCGAACTGCTCGACCGGCTCGTCGACCGCGCCCGCGACGAAGGGATCGAGCGCTTCACCGCGCTCGTGCTGGCCGAGAACGCCGAGGCTGTGCGGTTGCTCGAGCGCCTCGGCAACACCGTGCAACGGGGGGTCGGTTCTCAGGTCGAGCTCGACATCGAGCTCCCCAAGCCGCGTGAAACCAGCCCGCAGTTGAAGCTCGTCCTGCAGAGCGCCGCCCGTGGGCTGGTCGTCCCGGCGATCAGCATGTGGCGCCAGGTCGCCGATTTCGCCCACGCCCGGCGCCGGCGCGCCGCACCCGCCGAGCCGGCGAACGTGATTGTGGCCCACGCCCACAGCGCC
>DATFDC010000622.1:0-4054 GCA_035252415.1 Solirubrobacteraceae bacterium | reverse complement strand
CGCTAGCCCGGCCCGGTCGGCGCGCTTCGGCTCCGGTCCGCGGGCCCCGTGAGGGCCGTCGCCAGGCGGCGCTACGCCGGCTGGGTAGCCGGCACCTGCTCCTGCGCTTCTGACTCCTTCGCCCAGTGGTTCAGCTCGCGGCGGGCGATCACCATCTTGTGGACCTCGTCGGGGCCGTCGGCGACCTTCAGCATCCGCGAGAAGCGCCACATCCCCGCCAGCGGGGTGTCGTCGGACATGCCGAGCGCGCCGTGGACCTGAATCGCGCGGTCGAGAACGTCCATCACCACGTTCGCGGCGACCACCTTGATCATCGAGATCTCGCGCCGCGCCTCGCGCTTGCCGTGGTTGTCCATCTTCCAGGCGGCCATCAGAGTGAGCAGCCGGGCCTGCTCGACCTCCATGCGCGACTTGGCGACGAAGTCCTGAACGAACTGCTTGTCGGCGAGCTTGCCGCCGAAGGCCTCGCGCTCGTTGGCGCGGCGGCACATCATCTCGATGGCGCGCTCGGCGGTGCCGATCGCGCGCATGCAGTGGTGGATGCGCCCCGGGCCCAGGCGGTCCTGCGCGATGACGAAGCCGGCCTGACGGGGCCCCAGCAGGTTCGCCTCGGGCACGCGGCAGTCCTCGTAGCGGATCTCGCAGTGCCCGGGCCCGCCGTCATGGCCCATGACCGACACCGGGCGCACTAGGTCGAAGCCCGGATTGTCGGTCGGGACGAGGATCATCGAGGCGCGCCCGTACGGGTGCGCATCGGGATCGGTGACGCACATGACGATCGCGACCGACGCGCCGACGGCGCCGGAGGTGAACCACTTGTGGCCGTTGATGACCCACTCGCCGTCCACCAGCTCGGCGAGCGTGCGAAGCGTGGTCGGGTCGGAGCCGGCGACCTCGGGCTCGGTCATGGAGAAGCAGGAGCGGATCTCCCCCTCGAGCAGCGGCTCGAGCCACTGAGCGCGCTGCTCAACCGTGCCGTGCTCCGCGAGGATCTCCATGTTTCCCGTGTCCGGGGCCGAGCAGTTGAACGCCATGGGCGCGACAGCGGAGCTGCGGCCCATCTCCTCGCAGATCACCCCGTATTCCCAGTTGGTCAGGCCCGCCCCGTAGCGCTCGTCGGGCATGAACAGGTTCCAGAGGCCGGCCTCGCGCGCCTTGGCGCGCACCTCGACCAAGGCTTCTGGATAGGGGACCCCTGGGCCGACCTCGTCGTCCAGGGCCCGCAGCGCCTCGAGCTCGACGGGATAGACGTGCTCCGCCATGAAGGCGCGAACGCGGTCGCGCAGCTCCGAGACGCGCGGGCTCAGATCGAAGTCCACGCCCGGCAGCGTATCCGCCCCACGGCTCAAACCGGCGCCGCGGGCATCAAATCCACCTATACGGTGGTTTGATGCCACGCGCGAGGGTTGGAGGTGTCGAAGGGTTGGCGTGTGCCGCCACGCGCGAGGGCCGATCAGGCGGAGATGCGGGCCGGGGCTAGCCCGCCTTCGCGGGGGCCGCCGCCTCCCTGCCGTTGGTGCGCAGCTGCCTGTGGAGGTAGATCTGATACCCGAAGAGCGCGGCGATGGCGACGGTCGCCAGGGCCAGTGACGGAAGGAGGATCGACTGGGGGACCTGCTCCTTCGTGATCAGCGCCACCGCCGAGCCGCAGAGGACGACGCCGAGGGAGTTTCTCAGCACTCCCTGCGGGATCCGCACCGAGATGTGGCTGCCGACGATGACGCCCGGGACCGAGCCGAGCAGGATGTTGCCGGCGAGGCCGAAGTCGATGTTGCCGCCGATCCAGTGGGCGATTCCCGCGGCCCAGAGAACCACGGCGGCCTGGAAGATGCTCGTGCCGACCACGCGCTGGGGCGTGAGCCTGAAGATCGTGATCAGGGCGATCGCGACGAACGTTCCGCCGCCCGCGGACGTGAGACCGATGATGAAGCCCGTGATCACGCCCGTCACCACGGCGGCGATGATGTGCCGCCGGTAGAGGTGCATCGCGTGGCGCTCGGGCAGGACGTCCGCGAAGAACAGCGAGCGGAGAAGCGTCGCCACGCCGACCACCAGGAGCGCCGCCCCGAGAGCCCCGAGCACGAGCTGATTCAGCTCCTCCTCGCCGTACTGGCGCTGAATGAACTCGATCAGCCATACGCCTGCCGCGGTGGCCGGGATCGCGCCGACAGCGAGCCAGAAGGCGATGGCGCGGTGCACGGTGCCCTGGCGGAGATGGCGCCAGCCGCCGACGGTCTTGGTCACGGCGCCGTAGAAGATGTCGGTGCCGACGGCGGTCACGGGCTGGACGCCGAACACCAGGATCAGGAGCGGGGTCATGAGCGATGCCCCGCCCATGCCCGTGACGCCGATCAGGGCTCCGATCGCGAAGCCGAAGATGATGATTACCGGATCCACGTCCACTCAGAGCCGGCCCCCGCCCACCGGAACCGGCCAAACACCCCGCTCCGAGAGCCCAGCAAGCCCTTTCTCGACTAAACCGCTCAGGACTGTGCGCTGGCATGGTAGCCAAATCGCGGCCCGGCGCCGGGGGCGGGGTGCGGCGCGGGGCGAGGGTGGGAGCTAGGCGGCCTGCGGCGCCCGGGAGAGCCGGGTGCGCAGCCTCGGGACCGCCTGGATCGCGAACAGGGCCGCGATCGCAACTCCGGCGACGCTGAGGGAGGGGATCAGGATTCCCGCCGGGACCTGCTCCTTGGTGATCAGGGTGATCGCCGAGGCGACCAGGACGGTGCCGAGGGCGTTTCGCAGGAACCCCGTCGGAATCTTGACGGAGAGCTGGCTGCCGATGAGGACGCCGGGCACGGATCCCAGCAGGATGTTGAGCGCCAGCCCGAAGTCCACGTTGCCGCTCACCCAGTGGGCGATGCCCGCGGCCCACAGCAGGACCGCCGCGTGGAAGATGTCGGTGCCCACCACGCGCTGCGGCGTGAGCCGGAAGACCGCGATCAAGACGAGGGCGATGACCGTGCCGCTGCCGGCGGAGGTGATGCCGATGACGAATCCGGTCACGGCGCCGGTGACCACGGCAGCGACGATGTGGCGGCGGTACAGATGCATGGCCGAGCGCTCGGGGATCACGCCGCGCAGGAACCAGCTCCGAACGAGGGTGGCGATCCCCACGACGAGGAGCGCGGCGGCAACCATGCCGAGCACCACGCGATTGACCTCGTCCTCTCCATACCTCTGCTGGAGGAGCTCGATCACCCACACTCCGGCGACCGCCGACGGCACGCTTCCGACGGCCAGCCAGAAGGCGATCGCCTTGTGGACGGTGCCGTGTTTGAGGTGCCGCCAAGCCCCCGCCGTCTTGGTGACGGCGGCGTAGAAGATGTCGGTCCCGACCGCCGTCACCGGCGACACGCCGAACAGGAGGATGAGCAGCGGCGTCATGAGCGAGCCGCCGCCCATGCCGGTCATGCCGACGAGCATGCCGATGCCGAGGCCGAAGAGGACGATGATGGGGTCCACGCGCTTCTACGCCTTAAGGATCAATTTAGTCAAGATTGTCGGGAAGGCTATCAGCGTTCGGCGCCCGGAACACGACGGGTCAGCGATTTGACCGCAGGCGCCCGGCCGATTCGGGCTACCGCTTGACCCAGGCGTCCGGATCGTCGACCAGATGGCCGATCGGCTCCGGCAGGCGGTCGTCGCAGACGTCGGCCAGCGTGACCTGCTCGAGAACGGCTCGGAGGTTGGCTCGCACCGCGATCCAGACGTCTCGCAGGCGCTCCGCCGGGCCGGGATAGTCCGTGTCCTCGGGAGCCCAGTCCTGGACGTTGGCAAGGGGCCCCTCCACGGCCCGGATCACGTCGGCCACGGTGATGTCGTCGGGGGGGCGCGCCAGCCAGTAGCCTCCCCGGGCGCCGCGCTTGGCGCGGACGAGCCGGGCGTGCTTGAGCTCGAGCAGGATGTGCTCGAGGAACTGCAGCGGAATGTCCTGGGACTCGGCCAGCTGCTCGCCCTTGACCGGCTCTCCGTCGGGCG
This sequence comes from Solirubrobacteraceae bacterium, assembly GCA_035252415.1. Taxonomy (GTDB): domain Bacteria; phylum Actinomycetota; class Thermoleophilia; order Solirubrobacterales; family Solirubrobacteraceae; genus Palsa-465. The sequence goes on along the minus strand of DATFDC010000622.1, from coordinate 70 downwards.
CCGCGGCGAGCTCGAGCGCCGCGCGCACCGCGTAGTCGGCCTTGGCGGAAACTCGCATGTATCTAGTAAA
>DATFDC010000621.1:0-6345 GCA_035252415.1 Solirubrobacteraceae bacterium | reverse complement strand
GTCTATGCCGCGCTGGTCGCCCCGGCCGCTGCGCTCGCCGTCCAGAGCGTGAGCTGGGCGCTCTCGCCCGAGCGCGGCACCGCCGGGGTGCTCCCAGCCCTAGCCCTGGCTGCCGTACTGGTTGGGGCCCCGACGGGAATCATCGGAAACCGACTGTCCCGGGCGATCGAGCGCCGCAGCGACGCCTATTCGCTGACGCTGACCGGAGCGCCGGACGCGTTCATCTCATTCGAGCGGGCGATCGCGCTGCAGAACGTGGCCGATCTGGAGCCTCCTCGGTGGCTGACCTCGCTGCTGGCCACCCATCCTCCCACCGCGGAGCGAATCGGGGCGGCGGTGAGTTACTCGGCGGTGCGTGAGTCGGAGGGATCGTCGGGGTCCTGAGTCCCGCCGTACTCGGGCAGGTTCTTGATCCCCTCGCGGGTCTGCCACTTGGAGTAGTTGTCTTGCATCGCGTCGATCAGCTCGCGCATGAACCTCGCGCTGAGATTGATCCGCGACACGACCACGCCAGGGATCTCCTCGTCCTCCACTTCGTGATCGACGCGGGCGAACGTGATCGTGAACTCGTAGTCGGAGTGGCTCACGTTGGCGAAATTCGCGTACACGCCGGCCATGATCTCCGGCGAGAAGTGGATATTTATGTGCCGCTCGGGGCGGCCAGGATCGTCCATGGAAACGTAGTATCGGGCATCGTGAGGATCCTCGTCGTCGCCGTGGGGAGACTGCGCCCGCCGTTCTCCGACGATGTCCAGCACTACCAGAAGCTGCTCGCGCGCCACGTCAAGCTCGAGCTGATCGAGGTGCGCGAGGATGATCACGTGAACCGCCGGATCCCCGAGCGGGTATTCGTCTCGCTGCTTGACCGCGAGGGGGACGAGCTCGACTCGGTCGCGTTGAGCGGTTGGCTGGAGGAGCGCAGACAGAGTGGGCGGGACCTTTGCTTCGTGATCGGAGGGCCGTTCGGTCTGGAGCTCGCGGACGTCGACCATCGCCTGTCGCTCGGCCGGATCACCCTGCCGCACCAACTCGCGCGCGTGGTCTTGCTCGAGCAGGTGTATCGCGCGCACAAGATCCTGGCCGGCGAGCCGTATCACTATTGACGCGATGAGCACACCCGAACGCCAACAATGGAGCCAGAGCGGAGCGTGGATGCTCGCGGGCGAGCCCGGCGCAGCGGATCGTCACCGCGCCCTGGAGCAGCGCGCCAACGCCCGGCGCGAGGTGCGGCTGTTCATGCGCCGGCTCGGGATCCTGATGGCGGCGCTGTCGGTGCTGGTGGTCGCCGGGACGATCGGCTTTGTGCTGACCGAGCACGTCTCGGTTGCCTACGCGTTCGACTGGACGCTCGATACGGTCACCACGCTCGGGTCGATCCAGGATCCCCACAACGCCGCGGGACGGGTGGTCAAGGTGGGCCTCGAGCTGCTGGGCATAGGTACGCTCTTCTATGGCCTGGCGACGGTCGCCGAGTTCTTCGTCTCAGGCCAACTCAGCGGTGTGCTCGAGGAGCGCCGGATGGAGAAGATGATCGATTCCTTCACGGACCACTACATCGTGTGCGGGTTCGGCCGGGTGGGCCGCCAGGTCTCGCGCGATCTGCGAGCGGCGGGCGCCCCCCACGTGGTCATCGATCCCAACCCGATCAACCGGGATGCCGCGCTGGCGTCGGGGGTCCCGCTGATCGAGAGCGAGGCGTCGGACGACGAGATCCTCATGCAGGCAGGGATCGCGCGCGCGCAGGCGATCATCGCGTGCGTGGACTCCGACGCCGAGAACATCTTCATCACGCTGACCGCGCGCGAGCTCCGCTCCGAAATCTTCATCATCGCGCGGGCCTCGGCCGAGGACTCCGAGAAGAAGCTCCTGCGCGCCGGAGCCGACCGGGTGATCTCGCCCTACAAGACTTCGGGGTCGCAGATGGCGCGGGTGGCGCTGCGTCCGCAGGTCGGCGGCGCGCTCGACGTGGCCGATTACCGGATGGAGGAGATCGAGGTCGCGCCGGAGTGCGAGGCGGTGGGGCGGAGCATCGCCGACGTGAGCGGCGGTGCGATGATCGTCGCGATCCGGCACGCGGACGGCCGATTCGAGACCCAGCCGCCGGCGCAGACCCTGCTAACTGTGGGGGACATGATCATCGCGATGGGCCCACCGGCCACCGTCGAACGCCTCGACCGGCTGTTCCAGCCGCCGCGCGGCTTCTCGTCGATACGCGGAGCCATCCAGGGGCTGTGACGTCTCGGATGACGGACGCCGGCCCCCTGGGGGAGCTCGCCGCGGCCCTGCGCGCGGCGGTCGATGGCGTGCGGGGGACTTCTGAGACACCCGCTTCTGCGCCCACGCTCGATCGCCCACGGCACAAGGGTCTCGGGGACTACTCGACCAACGCGGCGATGCTGCTCGCTCCGGTGCTGGGAGCCCCCCCGCGCGAGATCGCTTCTCGGTTGGCGGACGAGGTGGGAGGGTTGCTCGGAGAGGATCTGGAGCGGGTCGAGGTGGCCGGACCGGGCTTCTTGAACCTGGTCCTGACCGACGACTGGCACCGGCGGGCGCTGCGCTGGGTGCTCGACGCGGGCGAGCGCTTTGGAGCCGGGGGGGCCGAGCGGCCCGAGCGGGTTCTGATCGAGTTCGTGTCGGCCAACCCGACCGGGCCGTTGGTCGCGGCCAGCGGGCGCCACGCCGCGTACGGGGACGCCCTGGCCCGGATCCTCGCGCACCATGGCCACTCGGTCGATCGCGAGTACTACTTCAACGACGCCGGCAATCAGATCCGGTTGCTCGGGGAGTCGGTTCAGGCGCGGGCTCGCGGGGAGGAGGTTCCCGAGGGCGGCTACCAGGGGGACTACGTTGCCGAGCTGGCATCTTCGATCTCGGGGGCGGCGAACGGCGACGTGGACTCCGTCGCGCGCCGTGCGGTCGATGTGCTGCTGGCGCAGATCAAGGCCACGCTCGAGCGCTACGGCGTCCACTTCGACCTCTTCTTCAGCGAGCAGACGCTGCATTCGGGCTCCCCGAGTGCGTTGCAGCGTGCGCTGGAGGTGCTCGAGCAGAGCGGGCATGTGTACCGGTCCGAGGGCGCCCTGTGGCTGCGCACGACGGATTTCGGCGACGACAAGGACCGGGTGGTCGTGCGCTCCAACGGGCAGCCGACCTACCTGGCCGCCGACATCGCCTACATGCAGAACAAGCGCGACCGCGGGTTCGAGCTCCAGCTGGTGCCGGTCGGCTCAGACCACGCGGCGTACGTGCGCGAGATGAAGGCCGCGATGGCCGCGCTCGGGGGCGACCCGGACACGGTCGAGCTGCCCCTGCTGCAGTTCGTGCATCTGGTCGAGGGCGGCGCGGTGTTTGCAATGTCCAAGCGGCGCGGCGACTTCGTGAGGCTCGATGACCTGATCGACGCGATCGGCGTCGACGCGACCCGGTTCTTCATGCTGCGTAGCTCGAACGACCGCACGATCGAGCTCGATGTGGAGCTGGCCCGCAAGCAGTCGCGTGAGAACCCGGTGTACTACGTCCAGTACGCGCATGCGCGAATCGCGTCGATGCTGCGGAAGTTGGACCCGGGCCGGGTTTCGGAGGCCCTGGCCGCGGACTGGATCTCTCCGTCGCCGCTCGAGGACCTCGAGCGCGACCTGATCAAGAAGGTGCTGGCGTTCCCCGGCGAGGTGGCGGAGGCGGCGGAGCGGCGCGCGCCGCACCGGATCACCGGTTACGCGCTCGAGCTGGCCCAGGACTTCACCGCGTTCTACGAACACTGCCGGGTGATCGGCGTGACCCCGGCGGCGGTGGAGTCGCAGCGTGTGGCGCTGTCGGCCGCGACGCAGCGGACCATCGCGCTGGCGCTGGGGTTGCTCGGGGTCAGCGCGCCGGACTCGATGTAGCCGGGCTTCGCCGCGGGGTCAGCCGCGGAACTGGCTGAGCTCTTGGTCGAGGCGGGCCGTCTCGGCGGGATCGAAGGCCGGGGGTTTGTTGGGGGATTGGCTTTTCGCGGCGCGGGTTCGTCGCCGCCATCGGGGGAGGGTGAAGGCCAGGATCGCGATCCCGACAACCAGGATGGCGGGCGGCAGGATGTACACGGACAGGTTGAACCCGCTGGCCGGCGGGCGGCCGAGCACGCCCGGGCCGTACTGGGCGACCATGTCCCGGAGGATCTGCTGCTTGGTCTCGCCCTTTGCGATCAGCCCGCGTATGTAGTTGCGCTCGGCGTCGGCCTGGGGTGACTGCGCGACCGCGAGCGACTCGTGGCAGAGCGTGCACATCACATCGTTCTCGATGTCGGTCAGCGAGGGCTGGGGGCGGGGCGCGCTGGCGAGCGCGGCCGGCGCGGTCAGGGCCCAGATCGCGAGGAGGATCGCTGCGACGCCGGCGAAACGTGTGCCGGGCCGGGTCATGATGGCTCGGCGAGGATCTTGGGCAGGGTCTTCTTCAGCCAGGTCCCGTCCAGCTGCGACCGGTTCAGGGCGACGATCTTGCCCTGGCGATTGATCACGAACGTCTCGGGCACGCCGTTGACGCCGTACGCCCGGGCGAAGTTGCCGCTCACGTCGCGGACCACCGGATAGGTGATGTGGTGCTGTTGCACGAAAGACTCTGAATCGCTCGAGTTGTCCTGGTAGGTGACGCCGAGGATGGTCGCGTTGTCCTTCGCGATCTGCTGCTCCTCGCGCTCGAGCATCGGCGCCTCGGCCAGGCAGGGTGGGCACCACGACGCGAAGACGTTCAGGACCACGACCTTGCCGCGGAACTGGGCCAGGCTCTTGGAGCCGGAGCCGCCGAGGATCGGGAGCTGGAGTTGCGCGTTCGGTGCCGTCGGATAGTCGCCCCGGGCCACCGAGGCATCGATCGAGCTGTCGCTCCCAAGGTGCGCGACGCCGAACCCCAGCAAGGCCAGCAGCCCCGCCGCCACGGCGACGGCCAGGGCGGGGATCGCGATACGGCGCATGATCGGAGAGTAATACGCGCGCGCGGAATGGCCTCTTGCGCAGACTTCCCGCACGTTCCGGGTTCGTTTGCAACCCTCGATGGCAGGTCCTTGCCCGTGAGGGGGCGTCGCGTGAGAAGTTTGCAGCTGGAGGTCCCGGTCGAAGAGAATCGGCATGCAGCCAATGTCCTCGCACAGCTACCCATCCGGCGCCAGCGATCCATTCCCGGCCGACGATCTTCATTCGCCGGCTCCGTTCGCGCTGCGCCTCGAGCCCATGGACGGCGGCTGGGTGCGCGTCCGCGTCGAGGGCGAGCTCGCGCTCACGAGCTCCTCGCTGCTCGAGCTCGCCGTGGAGCGCGAGCTCGAGGCCAATCGCGACGTCCTGCTCGACCTCTCGGATATCGCGTTCATCGACTCGGCGGGGTTGCGGGCGATGACCGCGCTGGTGCGGATCGCGAAGTCCAATGGCCGCAGGCTCAGGCTGAGCTCGGACCTGCCGCCCCACGCGCGCCGGCTGATGGAGATCGTCGGCCTCCTGCCGTTCGTGCCGATCGCGAGCGACGATGACGACCTTGAGGGGCCGGGGTCGGTTTCGGGCTGATATTTAGCGCCGGCCTCGGGGTTTCGCAGGAGCTCGCCGGTGGGCGGTCGACGCGATACGTGCGTCCCGCCGCCCGTCCACCGACGTGAGGAGAGAGATGATGCTGGGCCACGCGTACCCGAAACGGCAAGATTGACTCGCTTGTTCGCCACCGGCGGTTGCAAAGCAACCGGGTCATCGGTTGCGGAGACGCAGGTCGCGCGCTCAGGAGGGTCGGAGTCGAGGCCGCACCAGGTCGGGTTTGGGGGCTGCGTCGCCGCCACGTCGGTCCGCCACCGCGGGGGTAAAATCCCCATGGGCGCAACCCGGACGTGGCTGAACGTTCACGTTTGCAGGTGATTTGCCCTCGCGCGGACGTAGCTCAGTTGGTAGAGCGTCGGCTTCCCAAGCCGAAGGTCGCGGGTTCGAGACCCGTCGTCCGCTTGGTAGAAAGGCCTGGGAATCGGGAATTTCGGCCGCTCGCTAGTGCAGCGAGTAATGACGGGCAACCGCAGCAGGCAACGGTCGCAGCGTCTGCGGACAGCGACTGCTCAGGGCGATACGGATCGTAAGCGCGGAACCCGCCGCTGATCACGCCGGTACCCAGCACAGGTTTCTTGATTCAGCGAGTCCCCCGGCCCGCCGGTCATCTGGCCGTTGGTCAGGCGCTGTCGAAAAGGCGCTCGAGCAGGAGCCCGGCGCGGCCGGCTCACGACAGAAGCGGGCGGGGGTCGAAGGTCACGCGGATCCAGGCGATGCGGCCCGCTTCGACGTGACTCCAGTTCACGATCGCGAGCGGCCCTGCAGTCTCGGTACGGAGCTCAAACCATGTGAGGGC
>DATFDC010000620.1:0-2462 GCA_035252415.1 Solirubrobacteraceae bacterium | reverse complement strand
ACCCCGGAAGGGCCGGTGATCACGAAGACTCTCGGAGCGCTTGGCACCGAAGCCGGGCCCGCGGCGACGCCTGGTGGTCGACTCAGCGCCGCCGCATGAGCGCGACCAGCTCGCGCCGCTGGCGCTCGGACAGACCGCCGACAGTCTTGCTCGGCGAGATCTTGCACTGGCCGAGGATCTTGTTCACCTTCACCCGGCCGTACTTGGGGACGGCCAGGAGCAGGTCGAACACCTTGGCGGTGGCGAGGTAGTCCGGCGGCTCGAGTAGGAGCCGGTCGATCGGCTGACGGCCGGCCTTGAGGTCGCGCTTGAGCTGCGCCCGACGGGTCCGGATATCGTTGGCCCGCTGAAGCGCCTCCATGCGTTGCACGAGGGAGCGCTCCGGTGCAGCAGTGGGCTTGGTGGGCGATTCGCTGACCGGCGACATGGGCGGCGACTATACATCTTGGGAGGAGGCGATCAAGGTCAAACCCCGCAATTCGACTCGACCTCAAGCTGAGCTAGAGCATTGTCGAGGATGGTTTCGGCAATTCCCTGAGTTTGCAGGGGGTTTTTGTACCGGCCGCAAAATGTTCACACTGCGAACAATGCGCGCCTGAGGTTGCAGTCCGAGCCGCTCCGAGTGGCCCTCTAGACCACGCTATTTGCGAGGAGTTCTGACAGTTCCGAGGCGATTCTGAGCCCGGCCGCGGGATCGCGGAAACTCTCTGTGCCGACCGCGACGAGACTTGCGCCAGCGCGTATCAGATCGAGTGCGTCCGCGCCACTCGCGACTCCTCCCATCCCGACGATCGGGACCTCCACCGCCTGGGCCACCGCGTGTACCTGAGCCAGGGCGATTGCCCGGACCGCCGGTCCCGACACTCCGCCGGTCACCCCACCCAGCCAGGGCTGTCCGGTCGTCGGGTGAAGCGCCATGCCCCGCAGCGTGTTGATCAGCGAGACGGCATCGGCGCCGGCGTGCTCCGCCGCACGGGCCACGGCCGGGACGTCGGTGGCGTTGGGCGTCAGCTTGACGATCAGCGGCTTGTCGGTCAGCGGTCTGACCCGGTGCAGCAGCGCGTCGATCTCGGTCGGGTCGGCGCCCATGGTCAAACCGGTGTGCACGTTCGGACACGACACGTTGAGCTCGAGCGCCGCGACCTCGGCGCGCTCGCCGAAGGCGCCGACGAGGTGTGCGACCTCGTCTCGGCTGAAGCCCATCACGTTGACGATCAGCGGCACCGGCAGCCGGGCCAGCTCGGGCAGGTCGTGGGCCAAGTATCCGGCCAGGCCCTTGTTCGGAAGGCCGATCGAGTTGATCAGTCCGCCGGGCAGCTCCCACAGGCGTGGCGGCGGGTTGCCCTGGCGGGGCTCGAGCGTCACGGTCTTGGACACGAACGCGGCGAACGGGAAGCGCTCGACCAGCGCCTCGCCGAACGCCCGCCGGGCGGCGATCGCGTCGAACGTGCCCGACGCGTTGATGATCGGGTGCGCGAGCTCGAGCCCGCAGAAGTCAATGGTCAACGTGCCGCCTCCGGGAGTTCCGCGCCAGCGGAACTCCCAAGGAAACTCGCGCCAGCGAGTTTCCCCGCTGCCAGGACCGGACCGTCCAGGCAGAGCCGCACGTAGCCGTCGACGGTGGGCACAACGCAGCCGAAGCATGCGCCGTATCCGCAGGCCATGTCTGATTCCAGGGCCAGCTGAGCCGGTACCCCGCGGTCCACGCAGGCGGTGCGAATCGCCTCGAGCATGGCCGGCGGGCCGCACGCGTAGACCTCGACGTGATCGCCCAGCTCCTCCTCGAGCAGGTCGGTCACGAGCCCGTGGTGACCGACGCTGCCGTCGTCCGTGGCCACGACCGCCGCGCTGAGCAGCGCGGCGCCGGCCGCGTGCGCGCGATCCCTGAAGCCGAGCAGCACCCGGGTTCCCGCGCCGAGCTCGTCCTGCCAGATGGCCAACGGCGCGATGCCCACCCCGCCGCCGGCCAACAGCGGCTCGCGGCCGTCCCGCGGTGCGGTGAAGCCGTTGCCGAGCGGGCCGACCAGCAGCAGCTCCTCGCCGGGCTCGAGCTCGCACAGCCGCTTGGTGCCCGGGCCGACGTCCTCGATCAGGAAATGCAGCTCGCGGCCTCGGGTCCGGAGCACGCTGAATGCCCGCGGGAGGAAGGGCCGCTCGCCGTCGCCTCCGCCCCACCGCTCGGCCGTCCGGAGCATGTAGAACTGGCCGGGCCGAGGCATCGGGCCGGTGGGGTCGTGCGCGCGCAGGACGACGTATGCGCCGTGGGTCTCGCGCGCGACGATCGTGGCGGCACGGCAGCCGAACGGAGCCGTCACGCGACCTCGGTCGTCCGGGCGGGGGTGGGCGGGGATCCCATCATCCCATGGATCTCCTGCAGCGAGAGGACCTCGGGTTCGCCGCGCCGGGCGGCGGCGATCGCGCGAGCCGCCGCCATGCCGCCGGCCATCGTCGTGATGCACGGG
>DATFDC010000619.1:0-10582 GCA_035252415.1 Solirubrobacteraceae bacterium | reverse complement strand
GCCAGCGTGCTGTTCGGGGCCACCTCGCCGGCTCAGATCGCCGAGAATGTCGCCGCGCTCGAGGTCGATGCCGCCACCGTGCAGCGAATCACCGATTAGCGTCGACTTCGTCACGGGCTCCGCCGGCGGCGATCCGGCCCTGGACGTGGCGCTGCCCCACGCCCTGCTCGCGTTCGTCGCCGCGAAGCGCCGTTGCCCCGTCGTGAGGTGCTACCGCCCCGCCGCCACCGTCGCCTTCGGCCGTCGTGACACCTTCGTGCCCGGCTTCGCCGCCGCGGCTGCCGCGGCTCGCCGGCACGGCTTCACACCGGTGATCCGAGGGGCGGGCGGCCGGGCCGCCGCCTACGACGAGGGCAGCCTGATCTTCGACGAGGTCATGCCCGCCGACGGATCGCAGATCCGCGAGCGGTTCGCCGGCGATGCCGAGCGGCAGGCCCGCGCCCTCCGAGAGCTCGGCGTCGATGCCCACGTCGGAGAGGTGCCCGGTGAGTACTGCCCCGGCGAGTTCAGCGTCAACGCGCGCGGCCGGGTGAAGCTGATCGGCGCCGCCGAGCGGATCGTCAAGGGCGCCTGGCTGCACTCGAGCGTCGTGGTCGTAAACAGCACCCAGTCGCTCCGTGCCGTCCTCACAGATGTGTACGCCGCACTCGGCCTCGACTGGGATCCGTCGACGACCGGGGCGGTGGCCGAGGAGGCGCCGGGAGCCGGCATCGAAGACGTACGCGCCGCCCTGCTCGCCGAGTACGGAACCCGCTATACGCTCGCGCCGGCATCGCTGACCGACGCCGACCTCGCCCACGCCGCCGAGCTGCTCGATCGCCATCGCATCGATCGCCGCGCCGACAGAGCCGAGACCCGCCCCTGACCCTCGCCTAACATTGCGCCGGTGCACGAGGCTGGGGCGATCGTTCTGGCCGGCGGGCGATCCTCGCGGATGGGTTCGCCGAAGGCGGCTCTGGATTGGCACGGGTCAACGCTGCTGCGCCGCGTCACGGGAATCGTGGCGCGGTCGGTCAACGGCCCCGTGGTCGTGGTATCCGCGCCGGGCCAGTCCCTACCGGCGCTCGACCGGGCGGTCGAGGTGGTGGCGGATGAGCGCGAGGGTCGTGGTCCGCTGCAGGGAATCGCCGCGGGCCTCGGTGCGATCGGCAATCGAGCTGCGGCGGCGTACGTTTCCTCGACCGACGTTCCGCTGCTGCATCCGGCCTTCGTCCGCCGGGTCCTCGGCGCCCTCGACGACCACGTCGATGTGGTGCTTCCCGTCCTCGGCGGCTACCGTCAGCCGCTGGCCGCGGCGTACCGCGTCGGCCTGCTCGCCACTGTCGAGGCCTTGATCGCCGCGGACCGGATGCGGCCGGCGTTCCTGTTCGAGGAGTCGCGGGTCCTCCAGCTCGATGACCGCGCGCTGCTTCGAGAAACCGCCCTGGCCCGGCTCGACCCCGAGCTTGCGTCCGTGCGCAACCTGAACGAGCCCGCCGACTACCACCAGGCGCTCGAGTCGCCCGCGCCGGAGATCCGGGTCGAGAAGTTCGGACCGCTCGCGACGCAATCCCAAGCGCGCCGCCAGATCGTGCACGCCTGGTCGCTGGGTGAGGCGGCAAGCGCCGTTGAGATCGCGCTCGACGAGCACGTCGTGGCGGCGCTCAACGGCGACCAGATCACCCGCGACCCGGAGGTCCCTCTGGTCCGCGGGGACACGATCGCGTTCATGGCCGCTGACGCCGGTGGCTAGCATCATTTCCATGCCACCCGGCGGGTATTTCGGGCAGGCGCTGCTCATCGATCTGGGCTCCGGCTCGGGCAGCACGCTGTCGCTCGAGGAGCCGGTGCTGCGCTCGTACATCGGCGGCGCCGGCCTCGGCACCTGGCTCATGCATCGCTTGAGCCCCCCCGGCGTCGAGCCGCTCGATCCGCACGCGCCGCTGCTGTTCGTGTTCTCGCCGCTGGTTGGCACGCCGTTGACCACCAGTGCCAAGTTCGCGGTGGTGGCGAAGTCGCCGCTCACCGGCCGGCTCACCGATGCCCTCGCCTCGAGCCACTTCGCGATCGCCGGCAAGCTCACCGGGCACGACGCAATCGTCCTGCAGGGGTCGTGTCCGGAGCCCTCGGTCGTGATGATCGACGGCGACGGCGTCGAGATAAGACCCGCCCACGATCTGTGGGGCCTTTCCGCGGCGGAGGCCGAGGCGCGCCTGCGCGACCATCACGGCCCGGCGTGGCGCGTCGCCGCGATCGGTCCGGCCGGCGAGCGCGGGGTGCGCTACGCGACGATCTCCCACGACGGACGTCACGCCGGCCGCGGAGGGCTCGGGGCCGTGATGGGCTCCAAGTGGTGCAAGGCGATCATGGTGCGAGCCCACGCCAAGGTCGCCTCGGCCGACCCAGCCGGCGTGCTCGCGGCCGCGAAACAGCTTCGCGGACGCTCGTTCGGCGCGGCCACGGCCAAGTACCGCGAGCTCGGCACGATGGCCAACCTGCTCGCGTTCAACGCGATCTCGACGCTGCCCACGCGCAACTTCAGCGCTGTTCGATTCGAGGGCGCGTCGGCGCTGGGCGCGGAGGAGATCGCTGAGCTTCGGCACCACGCCCGCAACTCGTGCGCCTCGTGCTCGATCGGCTGCGAGCACATTTACCGGTCCGGCCCCGCCTCGGGTGGCAAGCAGGCCCGGATGGAGTACGAGAACGTGTTCGCGCTCGGTCCGCTGTGTGGCGTCGGCGACCCCGACGCGGTGATCGCGGCGAGCGCGCGCTGCGACGAGCTCGGCCTGGACACGATCTCCACCGGCGGGACGATCGCCTGGGCGATGGAGTGCGTCGAGAAGGGCCTGATCGACGCGCCCTGGCTCCGCTTCGGCGACCCCGAGGCGCTGCTCCGGGCGATCGACGAGATCGGCGCACGCGCGGGCCTTGGCGACCTTCTGGCCCAGGGGTCACGCGCGGCCGCGCGCGCAACCGGTCAGGGCTCCGACAAATTCGCCCCGCACGTGAAGGGCCTCGAGCTGCCCGGCTACGAGCCGCGTACGCTCCAGGCCATGGCGCTTGGCCTGGCCGTGAATGCCCGGGGTGCCGATCACAACCGCTCAGGGGCCTACGAAGCCGATCTGTCGGGCGCCCATGACCGCCTGCACGGCGGCGAACAGCACGTCGCGGGCGCGATCGAGACCGAGAACCGCGCCGCGGTCATGGACTCGCTGATCCTGTGCAAGTTCCTGCGCGGCGTATTCGAGGATCCGTTCCCCGAATGGGCCGCGTTGCTGAACCTGGTCACCGGCTGGGACGTGGACGCCGAGGAGCTCGCGACCACCGCGCGGCGGATCGTCGTGGCCAAGCGCCTGTTCAACCTGCGCGAGGGGTGGACCCGCGAGGAGGACTGGCTACCGGATCGCTTCCTGTCCGAGTCGCTCGAGCTCGAGTCGGGCCGCACGGCGACGTTGACCCCGGATCGACTCGACGGGATGATCAGCGCCTACTACCGCCGACGGGGCCTGGAGGAGACCGGCGTCCCGAGCCCGGGGACGATGCGGGAGCTCGAGTTGGACGAGCTCATACCGGGGGCGCGGACAAAAAGTGGGATAGTGGAGAGGTCTGTACAGATAGTGGAGGGTCTCTAGATGGCGACGACAACGACGGCACCGGCGATCACGAAGAACGTCACGCTGCAGATCGACGGTCGCGAGGTGACGGTCCCGGACGGGACCACGATCCTCGACGCGGCCAAGGAGCTCGGGATCGAGATCCCGGTCCTGTGCCATGACGACCGCTACGACCCGGTCGGCGTGTGCCGGATGTGCGTGGTCGACGTCGGCGCCCGCGTCTACGCCGCAGCCTGCGTGCGGCCGTGCGAGGACGGGATGGAGGTCACGACCACGAGTGAGCAGATCGAGGCCCAGCGCGCGACGTTGACCGAGCTGCTGCTCGTCGACCAGCCCGACCCCGAGCACGATCCCAAAGAGACGACCACGGCCGACAACGAGCTTCTCGTGCTCGTGCGGCAGTACGGGCTCGAGCAGCAGAACGGCATCCCGCAGGGTCACGGGCGCGGCGTCGACTACTCGAATCCCGTGATCGCGGTCAACCACGACGCGTGCATCCTCTGTGACCGCTGCGTGCGCGCCTGCGACGACATCCAGGGCAACGACGTGATCGGACGCAGCGGCAAGGGCTACACGACCCGGATCGCTTTCGACCTGAACGACCCCATGGGCGAGTCCTCGTGCGTGACGTGTGGCGAGTGCGTGGCCGCCTGCCCGACCGGAGCGATCACCAACAAGCCGATCCGCGACGTCCCGATCCAGCCGCGCGAGAGCCTGCGTCAGGTCGACACCGTGTGTCCATACTGCGGCGTCGGGTGCGCGCTCACCTACCACGTCGATGACGAGCGCAAGGCGATCTCGTTCGCCGAGGGCCGCGCCCAGCCCGGCTCACAGGGCCGGCTATGCGTCAAGGGCCGATACGGCTGGGACTACGCCGCCTCTCCGCAGCGGCTCACGAAGCCGCTGATCCGGCGCGAGGACGCCTACCCAAAGGGTCCGCTGTCGACCGACGTCCGCGGCGACTCCGAGAACGGCGGACGCTCAGAGCGCCGGCGCAAGCCGGGAGGCCTGGTCGACTACGACCAGGTGATGCCGTCATTCCGCGAGGCCAGCTGGGAGGAGGCGCTCGACCTGGTGGCGCGCCGCCTGAAGGAGATCCACGCCGAGGGCGGACCGCCCGCGATCGCCGGGTTCGGCTCGGCCAAGTGCTCCAACGAGGAGGCCTACCTCTTCCAGAAGCTGATTCGCACCGGCTTCCACACCAACAACGTCGACCACTGCACGCGCCTGTGCCACGCCTCGAGCGTGGCCGCGCTGTTCGAGGGGATCGGCTCAGGAGCGGTTTCGACCACGTACGGCGACGTCGCCAACGCGGACGCGATCATCATCACCGGCTCCAACGCGACCGCGAACCACCCCGTCGCCTCGTCGTTCTTCAAGCAGGCGCGCCGGCGTGGCACGACGATCATCTACGTCGACCCGCGCGCCGACAAGGTCGCCGACCACGCCGACATCTACTGCCAGCTCAAGCCCGGCACCGACGTCGCGTTCTACAACTCGGTGATGCATGAGGTCATCCGCCTCGGGCTCGTCGACGAGGAGTTTGTGCGCGACCGGACCTCGAACTTCGAGGCGCTGGCCGAGACCGTCAAGGACTACCCGCCCGAGCGCGGCGAGCAGATCACCGGCGTGAGCGCCGAGCTGATCCGCCGGGTCGCGCGAACCTGGGGCGAGGCGAAGGCCGCGATCATCTTCTGGGGCATGGGGATCTCCCAGCACACGACCGGCACCGACAACGCGCGCTGCCTGATCGCGATGTGTTCGATCACCGGCAACGTCGGCCGGCCCGGCACCGGCCTGCACCCGCTGCGCGGCCAGAACAACGTCCAGGGCGCCTCGGACGTCGGGCTGATCCCGATGTTCTATCCGGACTACAAGGGCGTCGACGACGAGGCGACCCGCGAGCGCTTCCAGAAGGCCTGGGGCGACACCGAACTCGACCCTGAGAAGGGCCTGACCGTGACCGAGATCATCGGCTCGGCCCTGAAGGGCGGCGTGCGCGGGATGTACATGATGGGCGAGAACCCGTTCCTGTCGGACCCGAACATCAACAAGGTCCGTAAGGCGCTGGCCGCGCTCGAGTTCCTCGTCGTGCAGGACATCTTCCTGACCGAGACCTCCGAGTTCGCCGATGTGATCCTGCCCGCCTCCTCCTACATGGAGAAGGAGGGGACGTACACCAACACCGACCGCCGCGTGCAACTCGGCCGCAAGGTCCTCGATCCGCCCGGCGAGGCGCGCGTGGACTACGAGGTCGTGCAGGACATCGCCAATCGGGTCGGCCTCGACTGGCACTACGAGTCGGCCCGGGAGATCTTCGACGAGATGGTCTCGGTGATGCCGAGCTACGCCAACCTCAGCTACGACAACCTCGGGCTGACCGGCAAGCTCTACCCGAACCCGGACCCCGAGAACTCCGACGGCACCGTGGTCATGTTCGGCGAGAAGTTCAACACCGACGACGGGCTGGCCCACCTCGTGCCGGCCGAGTGGCTCCCGGCCAAAGAGCTGCCCAACGAGGAGTACCCGTTCATCCTGAACACCGGGCGGCTGCTCGAGCACTGGCACACCGGCTCGATGACCCGGCGCTCGTTCGCGCTGGACACGATCCAACCGCGTGCGCAGGTGTACATGCACCCGGCCGACGCGGCCGAGTGCGGGCTGACCGACGGGGCGATGGCGCGGGTGAGCTCGCGTCGGGGGACGATCGAGATCGAGGTCAAGGTCTCGCACAAGGAGGCGCGGGGCAACGTCTTCATCGCGTTCCACTTCCGCGAGGCGGCGGCCAACCTGCTGACGATCGACGAGATCGACCCGGTCGGGAAGATCCCCGAGTTCAAGTTCTGTGCGGTGCGAGTCGAACCGGCCGGAGTGCCCGCGACCGCGGGGGCATCCTGATGGCCACCGTCCAGCGCAGGGTGCCGGGCGTCGAGGCCCGCGCCGGCAAGTTCCCCGGCCCGAGCCTGATCCCGGCCCTGAATGCGATCCAGGCCGAGCACGGCTGGCTCCCGCGCGAGGAACTGGTCGCGCTCGCGCGCGAGGTGCACCGGCCGCTGTACGAGATCGAGGGACTGATCTCGTTCTACCCGCACTACCGCACCGAGCCGCCGGCCAAGGTGGCGCTCCACGTCTGCCACGACCTCTCGTGCTGGCTGCACGGCGCCGAGGACCGCATCGCCGAGCTGCGCGCCCGCTACGGCGGTGACCTGGAGATCGAACTGGTTGAGGTCTCGTGCCTGGGCCGCTGCGACATCGCCCCGGCGATCGCCGTCGACGAGCGGCCGGCCGCGATCGACGAGGCCGATGCGCTGATCGCCGCTGCACGCAACGGAGGCGTGGGACGCGCGCCGGCCACGCCCTCGGGCCGCGAGGAGCCGTGGCCCAACGACCCGTATGCCACGGGCGCCGAGCGCTACGGCGTGCTGCGCCGCGTGCTGCGCGGCGAGCTGTCGACGGCCGACGTCATCGGCGCGCTGAGCGACTCGGGCCTGCGTGGCATGGGCGGCGCGGGATTCCCGACCGGGCGCAAGTGGCAGCTCGTGGCCGACCAGGAGTCGGTCCCGAAGTACGCGATCTGCAACGCCGACGAGTCCGAGCCGGGCACGTTCAAGGACCGCCAGATCCTCGCCGATCAGGCCCATCTGGTGCTCGAGGGCCTGCTCCTCGGCATGGTCGCGTGCGGCGCCGAGGACGGGTGGGTGTTCATCCGCCACGAGTACGGACCGGAAGAGGCGATCATCCGCGACGAAATCGAGGCCCTGCGCGACGAGGGACTGATCGGCGAGCACGTGCTCGGGACCGACCGGCGGCTGACCGTCGAGGTGTTCACCTCCCCCGGCGGCTACATCCTCGGGGAGGAGTCGGCGCTGATCGAGTGCATGGAAGGCCACCGGGGCGAGCCGCGCAACAAGCCGCCGTTTCCCGGCATCTACGGTCTGCACGGCCAGCCCACGCTGATGAACTCGGTTGAGACGTTCGCCGACGTGCCGGCGATCGTGGCGCGCGGCGCGGAGTGGTGGAAGGCCCAGGGCGTGCGCGACTCCACCGGGCTGAAGTTCTTTGCCGTGTCGGGCGACGTGGTGCGACCGGGCGTGTACTGCGTGCCGCTCGGCACCACCGCTCGCGAGTTGATCGACCGCGCCGGCGGTCTTCCCGAGGGCGTCGAGTTCGGCGCGATCCAGCCGGGCGGCGCCTCCTCGAACTTCCTCGGGCCTGAGGGGCTCGACGTGCCGCTCGATTTCAAGCCGCTGGCCGACGCCGGGTCGATGCTGGGCTCCGGCGCGCTGGTGGTGCTCGGAGCCCACCGGAACCTGCTCGCCGCCGCCACCAACGTGCTGCGCTTCTTCCGCAACGAGTCGTGTGGCAAGTGCGTGCCGTGCCGGGTGGGGTCCCACAAGGCCCACCAGATCCTCACCGACGCCCTCGCGCGGGACGCCGGCGGCGACGGCGTCGATGGCCAGATCGCCCGGCTCGAGGAGACGCTCCGTCTCACCTCGATCTGCGGGCTCGGTCAGGTGGCGCTCGGCCCCGTGATGAGCGTCTTTGGCCTCCAGCGCGGTGGGAGCAGCGCCCGGCCGCATCCTCGGCCCAAGCCAGAGGACCAGCCGCCCGGCACGACTGGTTGACGTGTCCGCCACCGGGCGGGAATTCTTCACCGTCAAGACGGTGTCCGAGGCCCTGACCTCGTTCCGGCCACGTCATCGGACCGCGACCGAGACCATCGGCCTGGACGCCGCCTTCGGACGGGTTCCCGCCGGCGACATTCGTGCGCGCGACGCGCTTCCGGGGTTCGACCGCTCGAGCGTCGACGGGTATGCGGTCCGCGCGCGCGACACATTCGGCGCCTCGGAGTCGATCCCCGCCTACCTGCGCGTGACCGGTGCGGTGCGGATGGGCGCCGCCGCGGAGGACCCGGTCGATTCCGGCGCCGCGGTGGCGATCCCCACCGGCGGCATGCTGCCCCCGGACGCCGACGCGGTCGTGATGATCGAGCACACCCAGGAGGCCATGCCGGGCACGATCGAGGTGGTCCGTCCCGTTGCCCCCGGCGAGAACGTGGTCCGATTCGACGAGGACGTGGCCGCCGGAGGCGCCGTCGCCGCCGCCGGACGCCCGCTGCGCGCGCAGGATGTGGCGATACTCGCCGCCGCCGGGGTGGTCGAGGTCGCCGTCCACGCCCAGCCGCTCGTGACGATCCTCGCCACCGGTGACGAGGTCGACCCGCCGGACACGCCGGCGCTCCGGCCCGGGCACGTCCGCGACGCGCTCAGTGCGTCGATCGGCGCGCTCGTCCGGGAGGCGGGAGGCCGGCCCGCACCACCGCAGATCGTGCCCGACGAGGGCAGCGCCCTGCGCGATGCGCTCCACGACGCCCTGAAGGGCAGCGACGTCGTCGTCGTGTGCGCCGGCTCGTCGGTCGGGGCCCGCGACGAGACCGCCGCCGCGATCACCGCACTTCCGGGCGCGGAGATGTGGTGCCACGGGCTGGCCATCAAGCCGGGCAAGCCGACGCTGCTCGCCCACGCCGATGGTGTCCCGATCATCGGGCTGCCCGGTAACCCGCGCTCGGCGCTCGTGGTCTTCCGCCTGATCGGGATGCCGCTCGTGCGCCGAGTCGGCGGCTGGACCGTGGAACCGCGCCCGGGATCGCTCAGCAGGGTCCTGAGCCGGGACGTGCCGTCGGCCGCGGGCAGGCTCGACGTGGTCCAGGTTCGGCTCGGAGCCGATGGCGCGGCCGAGCCGATCTTCGGGCCCTCAGCGCTGCTGTCGGTCCTCACCGCCGCCGACGGCTTCGTGATCGTCCCCGAGGATGCCAACGGCCTGTCCGCCGGCGAGCCGGTCGAGGTCGTCCTGTATGGCTAGCCGCACGACGCCGTTCCTGCGCGACGTGCCGCTGGCCAGCGCGCTGCGGGCGTGGCGGGAGTGCCGTGCCGCCGCCGGGTGCCCGGAGCGCACGGAGATCATCACGCTCTCGGTGCAGGCCTCGATCGGGCGGGTCACCGCCGAGCCGATCTGGGCCCGGCGTTCCTCTCCCCCGTTCGACGCCGCGGCCATGGACGGCATCGCGGTCAGGGCCGCGGACACCGTGGGCGCCGGCGAGAGCACCCCGCTCCTGCTTGGCCCGGACGCGTTCACGGTGCTCGACACCGGCGATCCGATCCCGGAGGGGTTCGACGCCGTGGTCATGCGCGAGCACGTCCACTACGTCGAAGGCCGCGCCGAGCTCCGGGCGGCGGTCGCTCCGTATCAGCACGTCCGCTCGATCGGCGAGGACATCAGCGCGACCGAGCTGCTGCTCCCGGCGGGGCACCGCCTGCGCCCGGTCGACACCGCCGCCGCCGCCGCGGCCGGCGTGACCGAGATCCGGGCGCGCCGAGCGCCTGTGGTGGCGATCCTGCCCACCGGTGACGAGATGCGGCCGGTGGGCTCAGAGCTCGCCCCGGGCGAGCTGCTCGAGACGAACTCGCTGATGCTGGCCGGCCAGGCGCGCGACGTCGGTTGCCAGGTCGTCGTGCTGCCGATCGAGCCCGACGACGAGGCCCGGATCGCCGAGGCGATCCGTGGGGCCCTGCCGACATGCGACCTGCTGATCGTGATCGCCGGCTCGAGCGCGGGGCGCGACGACTACACCGCCGCGCTCGTCGACCGCCTGGGAGACCTGGCCGTCCACGGCGTCGCGGTGAAGCCGGGCCACCCGGTCGTGCTCGGCGCGATCGACTCGACGCCGGTCCTCGGCGCGCCGGGCTATCCCGTCTCCGCCTCGCTGACCTTCGACATCTTCGCCGCGCCGCTGCTCGCCGAGCTCGAGGGAGTCGCGGCCCGCCCGCGCCCGACCGTCCGGGCCCGGCTGGCCCGCAAGCTGGCCTCGACGATCGGGATGGACGACTGGGTGCGGGTCCGGCTCGGTCGCGTCGGGGGCTCGCTGGTCGCCTCGCCGCTACCGCGCGGCGCCGGGGTGCTGACCTCTCTCGTCCGCGCCGATGGGTTGC
>DATFDC010000618.1:0-4522 GCA_035252415.1 Solirubrobacteraceae bacterium | reverse complement strand
TGGCGCGAGCCGTGGGTGCGACGGCGCGCGATCCGCGACGAGGGCGCGGGCACGCATCGGCGCGGGTGCGCCTGCACCGGAGGCTTCGGCGATATCACGCCGGGGGCGGTGCCGGGAGCCTCGTGAACCGGCAGGCGGAGTTGCAGGTCTGAGACCGCGATCGAGAACTGTCCATTGGAGGTCCGCACGTACGGCGAGTCCTGGCCGAGCAATTCGAGCTTGGGGATGTGGCCGGCGGCGAAGTGCCAGGCGCCGGGGTGGAGCTGGAAGACCTGCAGGCCGTTGGGCGCGCTCGAGTCGAGGCGGTACACGCCGCGCGCCACCAGCGTCTGGTTGCCGGTCGACGGATCCACGTCCCACAGCCGCGCCGCGATGATCGGGAACTGGCCGGTGACGTTCAGGTTGGCGACCACGGTCGGGGATCCGAGCAGCGTGTAGCCGTTGCCGGTGGCGGCCGGGAGCCGGTAGGTCGCCACCCCTGCGCCCTGGTCGGCGGCGGATACGGTCGCGCAGGCGCCGTCGCCGGCGATCGGATCGATCGCCCGCGAGATCGCCGGGTTGCCCGCGGCCGAGGAGATCGTCTGGGCCGCGCCCGAGCTGTAGTCGACCTCGCCGGGGTGCAGTCCGCTCCAACTTCCGGCGGTGAACGGACCGCCGGAGGGCGCGCTCGCCGGGCACGTCTCGATCGTGGCCGTGGCGCTCGGCTGAGGCTGCGGACCGACGCCCCTCAGGTAATAGCCGAACAGGTTCTGGATCGCGCTCGAGAGCAGCGCCTCGTCGCCCGGCTTGTTCTGCGCGCGCATGTGGCCGAAGTCGCCGTCGAGCAGCGAGATCGGGTCGGTCGGATAGAGCGAGTGCTCGAGGTTGTAGTAGCGGACCGCCTCGTCGACCGGGAACAGGTCGTCGGTGAAACCGTTGGCGATCAGCAGCGGCGCCGGGGGCTCGTGGCCGAAGCCGTATGCGCCGGCCAGCAGGTAGTACGGGGAGTGGTACTGGGCGATCTGGGTGGCGATCGCCTCGTCCTGAGCGTTGCCGTCGTACGGCTCGCCCGCGTTCAGCGCGGCGTACCACGTCGTCAGGTCGGCCTGCGAGTTCGTCCCGGCCGGGGCGTAGAACCCGTTGGCGTTGCCCTCGGCGTAGAGCCCGGTCACGAACGACTGCTTCTCGACGCCGATCGGGCTGAGGTCATCGGTCGCGCCGGTCACCGCGTAGTCCGTGGTTCGGCCGTTGGGCATGAGCGAGTAGGTCAGGTCGCTCCACGGGATCACCGGAGCCGCGGCGGCGATGTGCAGCGGCGTGCCTGCCGGGCTGGTCCACGGCGCGAGCGTCCCGTCCGCGTTCATCACGCGGTCCTTGAGCGTGGCCAGCTCGAGCGACACGCCGCCGCCGTAGGACTCGCCGGTGGCGCCGATCCGGTTCGTGTCGGCGACCCCCTCATCGACCAGGAGGCCGGCCGCGTACTGGGCGTCCCGGGCCTCGTAGCGCTCGTCGTCGAGGCGGATGTAGCCGTTCTGGCACCCGACCGGATCGGCCAGGCGCGACTGCGCGCTCCCGCACGAGTCGCCGAAGCCGCGGGCGGCCAGCTGGATCACCGCGTAGCCGGCCTGGGCCCAGGCGTCGGCTGTCGGGCCGAAGTACTGGCTGTCGGCCGGCCCGGTCGGCGGCTCGCCCCAACCATGGCTCTGGATGATCAGCGGATAAGGGTTGTCCGTCGCGGCGGGAAGGGTCACGTAGACCGCGAGCGGCTG
Source organism: Solirubrobacteraceae bacterium (assembly GCA_035252415.1). GTDB lineage: Bacteria > Actinomycetota > Thermoleophilia > Solirubrobacterales > Solirubrobacteraceae > Palsa-465. The sequence continues at coordinate 2,774 of DATFDC010000618.1, read as the reverse complement.
GCCGTCGAAGCTCTTCAGGCGCTCATCGCTCCCGCCCGAGGAGCTGAACGTGCCGTGGCAGACCCGCGTCCCGTCGGATTGCGCGGTGCACGGGACGGCCGCGCCGGAGACCGTCTGACCGGCGAATATGCTGTTGATCGGCGATGCCGAGCCGCGCGCATCCCCCGGGGTGGGGAGGGCGGCCGCGGCCAAGGCGGCGACGGTAAGCGTGAGAGCACCCCTGCTCCGTCTCATCCCGGAAGCAGACGATAGGCAGCTTCGGGCAGCTATGCGCCGGTTAGCCGATCAGCAGCCGCCGGCCGAACACGCGCTGGAACGCCTCGCCGTCGCCGTAGCGCTCGACGCTCCAGCGCGGCAGCGTGAGGTCGCCCCCGGCCTCGAGGTGCAGGTCGACACCGTGGCCGTTGGCGCGCAGCCGGGCCTCGCGCACGGACTGGTCGCGGCCGCGCTCGAGGTGCTCGGCGAGGCGCAGGATCACCGAGCAGCGCTCGAGCAGGTCCTCGTCTCCCTTGCGGGTCAGCCCGGCGATCTCGCCGAGCTTGGGTGCGCCCTTGCGGTGGTAGCGCGTCATCTGGGCGATCAGGGCGCGCTCGCGAGGATCGAAGCCGGGCAGCCCGGCGCTCACGATCAGGTAGTGCGAATGCTTGTGGTGGTCGTCGTAGGAGATCGTCATCCCGACGTCGTGGAGCATCGCGGCCGCCCACAGGAGCTCGCGCTCACCGGTCTGCGGCTTGAACAGCTCAGCGTCGGCCAGCGAGTCGAACATCTGCAGCGAGAGCGTCGCGACGTGCTCGACGTGGGGGAGGTCCGACTCGTACTGGGTCGCCAGGTTGCGCACGCCGGCGACGCACACGTCGTCGAACAGCGGCGGGTCGACGCCGGCCAGGAATTCGCGCGCCAGGAACACGCCGTCGCGCATGCTGGACTCGGTGACCTCGATGCCCTCGAACGAACCCAGCTCCACGACCGTCTCGATGACCAGCGCCGAGGCGAGAATGATGTCGCCACGCCCGACCTTGATGCCCGGCACTTCGCCTCGCTCGTCCACCGGCAGCGCGGCGAGCGTCTGAACGAGTTCGGCCAGCATCTCGCGGGTGATCACGAACCCCTGTACGCCGATGTCTGGCTGGTCGGCGATGCGCTGCGCCGCCGCAGCCAGGTTCCGCACGGCGCCGCCCATGCCCACGATGCGGTCGCCGGCGCTCGCCAGCCCCGGATAGTCCGAGACCGTCTCGCGGACGTGCGCGCGCACCCGCTGCAGGTCCTTCTTCTTGGCCGGCCCCGACCCGGTCAGGAACTGCTCGGTCATGCGGACCGCCCCCAGCGGGAACGATCGCATCGACTCCGCCCGGCGCTGCGCCACCTCGATGAGCTGGATGCTGCCGCCACCCGTCTCGAGCACGACCCCGTCGGTCAGGGTCGAGCTGTTGATCGCGGCGACGTAGCCGAAGCGGGCCTCGTCCTCGCCGGAGATGACCTCGATGTTCAGGCCGCTGGCCGCGCGGGCGGCCTTCAGGAACCGCTCACCGTTGGCCGCGTCGCGGATCGCGCTGGTGGCGACCGCGTGAACATCGTCGCCGCCGAGGCTGTGCGCGACGCAGAAGCGCTCGAACACCGCAAGCGTCTCGAGTCCCCGCCCCATCGCCTCGTGGCTGAGGCGGCCGGTCTCGGCCAGGCCGGCGCCGATCCGGACCGTCTCGTAGATCTCGTCGGTCAGCTTCCACCACTCGCGGGGCGAGAACATGTAGACGACGAGCCGCCACGAGTTCGAGCCGAGATCGATGACGCCGACGCGGCGCACGGCGTCCTGGCCCGCCCCCCCGGTGGCTCGAGTCGATCGCCAGCTCACGTGATCTGAATGATCCGTTTCGGCCCGGACGAAACAGACCGCTCGACGGCGGGTCCGGTGGCCCGACGCGAACCTGAGAAAAAGGCGGGGCCGGCGTCAGCCGAGCCCCGCCCATTAATTACTCGACCGGGATCTCCCCGTACACCATGCCGAGATCCATGCCCTGCCGGCGTCTGACCAGGCGCGAGCCCACGTAGATGACGATCGCGAGCAGGTACATGCAGCCCATGTAGATCAGCGAGGAGTGGTTGTTGACCGCGTAGATGTCGTCTGACAGCCACTTGATCAGGGCCCAGATCAGGACGGCCGCGAACAGGATCGCCGAGAACGTGATCAGCGGCAGTCCCAGCACCCGGTACTTCGCGATCGGCGAGGCGTTGTAGATCTCGGGCTTTCGCCACGGGAGGATCGCCGCGGCGATCGTCGTGCCCAGGAACGTGATCGCGATGACCAGCGTCGCGTCGAGCGTCCAGTTGTGGAACGTCTTGCTGTACGCGTACAGCGCGCTGATCGGGATCGACGGGAGGAGCATCAGCGCGAGCGCCCAGTAGGGGACGCCGCCGCGCGAGACGCTGGCCGCCCACTCGGGGAGCACGCGGTCGAACGCGGCCGCGAACACCACCCGGGTGGAGGACAGGAACACCGACCCGACCCAGCCAAAGAACCACAGCGAGAGCAGGCTGATGAAGATGAACTGGAGCACCCGGCTGCCGAGGAAGAAGGCCGCGAACGTGCCCGGGTACGGCGTTACGGCAAGCGGCCCTGTCCCGTAGGCATAGTTCGCCGCCTCGTAGAAGTGCCAGCCGAACGTCTTGGCGAACAGCAGGAAGAAGATCACCGCCATGAACGTGGTGAACAGCAGCGCCCCGCCCATCGCGTAGATGTTCTTGCGGAAGTCCGAGGCGCCGCGGACCTCGCCGTACAG
>DATFDC010000617.1:0-7092 GCA_035252415.1 Solirubrobacteraceae bacterium | reverse complement strand
GTGAGCTCGAGCGGCTGGCGCTCGCGCTGGCCGCGCACGACCCCGACCGTACGTTGGCCCGGGGCTACGCGCTGGTCGAGGATCGCGACTCCGGTGCGCTCGGGTCGGCCGCCGCGGTTCGGGCCGCGCACGACGTGCGCCTGCGCTTCCACGACGGTCCCGTCGATGCGGAGGTCTCGGGATGACCACTGGTGAGCGCACCTACGAGGGGGCGGTGGCCCGGATCGAAGAGATCATCCGGCGCCTGGACTCGGGCGACGCCGGCCTTCGCGAGACGCTCGCGCTGGTGCAGGAGGGCCGAGATCTGGTCGAGTTCTGCGCCGGCGAGCTCGAGGCGGTCAGTCACGGCCTCGAGGAGCTCCGCCTCGACGAGCTGATCGCGCGGCTCGAGGGAGCGGGTCAGCGCGCATGAGCACATTCGATCGTCTGGCCGACCTGCCGATCGAGGTCGACGGCTACACGCTCGAGGGGCTGCAGGCCGAGGTCTCGAGCGGGTTCGAGCGCCTGTCCACGGTCGTTCACCTGACCGGCGGCGGCCTCGAAGGCGTGGGCGAGGACGTCGTCTATGACGCGCTGGACCACATCGCGTTCCAGGATGCCGGCCCGGTCCTCGCCCAGGCCCTGTCCGGGCGGCGCACCCTCGGCGAGTTCTGCGAACTGGTCGACTCGCTCGACCTGTTCCCGGTGCCGCCGGTCCGCGATGTTTCGCGCCTATACCGGCGCTGGACGTTCCACAGCGCCGCGCTCGACCTCGCGCTCGCCCAGGCCGGGCAGCCGCTGCACGCACGGCTCGGCCGCGAGCCGCACCCGGTGACGTTCGTGGCCTCGCTCCGCCTCGGCGAGCCGCCCACCCTCGACCCTATCGAGCGCCGGCTGTCCCGCTACCCCACGCTGCGCTTCAAGCTCGACCCGACCAGCTCCTGGACGCCGGAGCTGATCGAGGCGCTGGTGACCACCGGCGCGGTCGACTCGGTCGACTTCAAGTCGTTGTACAGCGGGACCGTGGTCGACCAGCCGCCCGACCCCGTGCTCTACCAGCGCGTGGTCGACGCGTTCCCTGACGCATGGATCGAGGATCCCGACGTGGTCACGCCCGAGACCGCGGCGGTCCTCGAACCTCACCACGACCGGATCACCTGGGACGCCTCGATCCATTCGATCGACGACATCGAGGCGCTCCCGTTCCCGCCGCGCATGGTCAACCTCAAGCCGTCGCGCATCGGCGGGCTGGCGAAGCTGTGCGCGACCTACGACTACTGCGCCGAGCACGGCATCCGGGCGTACAGCGGCGGTCAGTTCGAGCTCGGCCCAGGGCGAGGCCAGGCGCAGTATCTGGCCTCGCTGTTCCATCCGGACACGCCCAATGACCTAGCGCCGGTCGGCTACAACGAGAACGACCCGCCGCCCGGCTTGCCGGACAGCCCGCTGCCGCCGGCACCTTCAGCGACCGGATTCCGCTGGGGCTAGTCCACGCTGCTCCCGAGCTCGGTGGTGCTCACCTCGAGCACTCCGTCGAGCTCGTCAAGAGCCACCGCGAGGGGCTCCACGTCAGGCTGGCCTCGGACATCGAGCGTGACCGCCACCGCCGGGTGGCCCTGGACGTCGCGGGCCAGCTGCTCGGTGCGGACCCGGACGATCGAGAAGCCCAGCCGGGTGGACTCGGCGAGCAGCCCGCGCAGGATCCCGCGCCCGTCTTCGTACACCACCCGCACGCCGAACTCGAGGTAGCGCGAGCGCGGCAGCCGCGCAGCCAGCCCCGGATAGATGAACACCACGATGAAGTGCCCCGCGGTCACCCCGAGGGCCAGTAGCGGAAGGCCGGCGCCGCAGGCCATCCCGATGGCCGCGGTAACCCACACGATCGCCGCCGTGGTGAGCCCCCGGACGGCATCGCCGCGCACGAAGATCAATCCGCCGCCGATGAACCCGATCCCGGTCACGATCTGGGCCGCGACGCGCGACGGGTCGAGCACGACCCGTCCCCCCAGCACGTCGCTGAACCCGTACTTCGAGACGAGCAGGAATAGGGCAGCGCCCACCCCAACCAGCGTATGAGTGCGCAGCCCGGCCGACTTCTGGCGCCACTCGCGCTCCAGACCGATGAAGGAGGACAGCACGAAGGCGAGGGCCAGCTCGGCGAACTGCTTGAGGCCCTGACCCGACGGGACGCCGGCCACTGCCAGGTGGAGCACCACCCGGCGGTGTTCGCCGCCGGCGTCCGCGAACCTGCCGCTACTTAGACCCGCTGGATCAGCGTCCCGGTCCCCAGGCCGCCACCGCAGCACATCGTCACGAGGCCGACCTCCTTGTCGGAGCGCTCGAGCTCGTGCAGCAGCGTGGTGATCAGGCGCGCGCCGGTCGACCCGAGCGGGTGCCCGAGCGCCATCGCGCCACCGTTGACGTTGACGCGGTCCATGTCGGGCTCGAGCTCGCGCCGCCACGCGGCCACGACCGGTGCGAACGCCTCGTTGATCTCGACCAGGTCGATGTCGTCGATGGTCATGCCGTTGCGCGAAAGCAGCTTCTGGGTGGCCGGGATCGGGCCGGTCAGCATGATCACCGGGTCGACGCCGACCGTGGTCTGATCGAGGATCTTGGCCCGCGGCTTCAAGCCCAGCGCGTCGGCCTTCTCGCGCGACATGAGCAGCACGGCGGCCGCGCCGTCGGAGATCTGCGAGCTGTTGCCGGCGGTGACCTTGCCGTCCTCCTTGAATGCCGGCTTGAGCTGGGAGAGCGCCTCGATCGAGGTGTCCGGACGGATCCCCTGATCGGACACGTAGGTGGAGCCGTTGACCTTGAAGGGGATGGTCTCCCGCTCGAAGCGGCCCTCCTCGGTGGCCCGGGCCGCGAGCTGGTGCGAGCGCAGCGCGAGCTCGTCGAGCTCCGAGCGCGGGATCTCCCACTGGTCGGCGATCATCTCGGCCGACAGGCCCTGGGGGATCAGGTTGTAGCGCTCCATGAGCTCGGGCGGCCAGGGCGAGCCGACCTCGTCGACCCACTTGAAGCCGACGCCCATCGGCACGTGGGCCATGTGCTCGACGCCCGACCCGATCGCCGCGTCGTGCACGCCGGCGGCGATCAGCGCGGACGCGAAATTGACCGCCTGCTGGGCCGAGCCGCACTGGCGATCGACGGTCGTGGCCGGCGTCTCCATCGGCAGACCGGCCTGGAGCCAGGCGTTGCGGGCCACGTTGAACATCTGCTCGCCGTATTGCTGGACGCACCCGGCCACGACGTCCTCGACCTCGCCGGCGTCGATCCCGGCCCGCTCGATCACCTCGGTGTAGCAGCGGCCGAGCAGCTCGTTCGGGTGAGTGTCCTTGTAGTAGCCCTTCTCCTTGTGTCCGCGCCCGATCGGCGTGCGGACCGCCTCGACGATGACTACCTCGCGACCCGACTGCGGCATTCGCTGCTCCTTTTCTTTACTACTGTACTGAAGCTTTTCTCGACCCCATCGACCAGACTGGAGCTGTTTTGCGGGAACGAGTGGGAATCGCCGGCTCGGGCGTGATCGCCTGCGGACTGGCCGTGGCCGCAGCCGAGCAGGACGAGGTGCTGCTGTGGGCGAGGTCCGACGATTCGGCCGAGCGGGCCCGCGCGAGTGTAACCAAGACGTGCTCGAAGCTCGACGGCTACGACCCCGAGCGGATCCGGATCGTGACCGATCTGGACGAGCTGGCCAGCGCCACCTTCCTGGTCGAGGCGGTGGTCGAGCACCACGGCTCCAAGTGCGACATCCTCTCCGACCTGGGCGAGCTGGCCCGCCACGCCGGCGCCGGCGCAGTGCTCGCCACCACGACCTCGTCGCTGTCGATCAGCGAGCTGGCCGAGGCCAGCGGCCACCCCGAGAACTTCGTCGGCCTGCACCCGTTCAATCCGGTTCCGAAGATGCAGCTGGTCGAGCTCGCCTTCCCGTCGCAGGCCTCGGTGCAGACCCGCGAACGGGCCCGGCGGCTGTGCGAGGCGCTCGGCAAGACCCCGGTCGAGGTCCCCGACATCCCCGGCTTCGTGGTCAACCGCCTGCTGTTCCCGTACCTGTTCAGCGCGGTCGAGCTGCTGGCCGAGACCGGGATGGCGCCCGAGGACATCGACAACTGCATGACACTCGGCGCCGGGATGCCGATGGGGCCGATCGCGCTGCTCGACTACGTCGGCCTCGACGTCTCGAAGGCGATCGGCGAGTCGATCGGGGTGGCCGTGCCGGCGCGGCTGGTCGAATTGGTCGAAGCCGGGTCGCTCGGGCGCAAGACCGGTGGCGGTTTCTACAGCTATTAGAGCCCCAATTTGGACGCTGACCAAGCTGAGACGAACTATTTAGGACCCGTTCATCTGCGGAGCGCACACTCCATACGCGACGTACCTCATAGCAGCACCTCCTCCCCAGAAGCACGAAGCCGGCCCGTCCCCAGCGGGCCGGTTTCTTTGTGTAGAGATGGCGAAGCCGGCCCGATCGGGGGCCGGCTTCTGCTCTCCTCTCAACCACCGGGAGAAATCTCCGGTCGTCGCCTGAGGCGCGAAATGTAACGAATGCCGCGAGGACGTGGCGGATCGTTGTCAGCACCCTGCCCATGGGTAGAACTCGGGTGTGGAGAACGACGCCTCAGACGGCCGCCACGAGACCGAGCTCGAGCGCACGGATCGCAACCTGATCGAGCTGCTCCAGGAAGCCCGCGTGGTCCAGACCGGCGTGCAGATCCTGTTCGGCTTCCTGCTCACGATCGCCTTCCAGCCCAAGTTCGAGAAGCTCTCGAGCTTCCAGAAGGCCGACTACCTCGGGACGCTGGTGGCCGCGGCCACGACGCTGATCATGATCACGGCCCCCAGCTCGTGGCATCGGATCCTGTTCCGCCAGGGCGACAAGGAGCACCTGGTCAAGGTCGCCAACCGCTTCATGGTGCTCGGTCTCGCCAGCCTGGGGCTCACGATGGTCGGCGTGGTGATGCTCCTGAGCGACATCGCGTTCCCGACCTGGCTGACCGTGCTGGTCACCGCGGCGGCCGTGCTCGCCTGCTCGGTGCTCTGGTACGTCCTGCCGCTAGCCCGCCGCCGGTCGCTCGGCGGCTCCTCGGCGCTGCCGGATGCGGACCGCCTCGATCCGGTTCTGGCGGACCGACTCCACTCGGATCGAAAAGCCGTTCGCTGAGATCGTGTCCCCGCGCTTGGGCAGCCGCCCGAGCTCGGCGAACACGAATCCGCCCACCGAGTTGTAGGCGTCGGTGTCGACCGGGAGCTCGAGACCGTAGTCCTCGAGGTCGGCCACGGACACGTGCCCGCGCACGAACCAGTCGCCGTTGGCCAGCCGGCGCACCGCTCCGCCGGCCGGATCGGTCTCGTCGGAGATCTCCCCCACCACCTCCTCGATGATGTCCTCGAGCGTGACGATCCCGGCCGTGCGGCCGTACTCGTCGACCACGACGGCCAGCTCGGTGCGCTCGCGCTGCAGGTCGGCCAGCAGGTCGTCGAGCGGCTTGGTCTCGGGGACGATCGGGGCCTCCCGGACGAGGGATCCGAGGTCCGCCTCCATGCCGGCGTTCAGCATCTTCTTGACCAGCTGGTTGACGTGCACGATGCCCTTGACCCGGTCCTGGTTGTCGTCCTCGGTCACCACGAGGCGCGAGTGGCCGGTCGACACGCAGCGCTTGAGCGCGGACTCGATCGTCTCCGACACGTCGACGGTGACCACGGCCGGGATCGGGGTCATGACCTGCCGCGCCTCCTGCTCGTGCAGATGGAACACGCCGGTCAGCATGTTGGCCTCGCCCGCGTCGAGCTGGCCGCCGGTGGTCGACTGGGCGATCAGCCGCTTGAGCTCGTCGGGCGTCCCGCCCTCGGGTTCGGCCTCGGGATCGGTCCCGAGCATGCGCAGGATCGAGTACGAGGAACGGTTCAGCACCAGGATGAACGGGTGGAACAGCATCCGGAAGAACTGCAACGGCGGGGCGATCCGGCGGGCCAGGCCCTCCGCGTGCTGGATCGTGTAGAGCTTGGGAACGATCTCGCCGATGATGCTCTGGGTCACCGTGATCAGCAGGTACGCGATGATCACCGATACCGCCACCGAGGCCGCGTGCCCCAGTACGCCGCCCAGCACGGGCTCGAATACGTGCGCGATCGCGGGCTCGCCCAGGGCGCCGATGCCGATCGACGCCATCGTGATCCCGACCTGGCAGGCCGAGATGTAGTCGCCGATGTGGTCGACCTGATTGAGGGCAAGGCGCGCCCCGCGCGCCCCCTCGTCGACCAGCGCCTCCAGCCGGGCGCGCCGCGAGCGCACCAGCGCGTACTCGCCGATCACGAAGAAGGCGTTGACCAGGACGAGCAGCCCGGTGAGGATGATGAACAGGACCTTCACAAGCCCCGTGGCGCCCGCGCCCGGGCTGCCGGGGAATCCGGCGCAGGACGCTCACGAACTGCGTGAGCTGCCAAACCGGATTCCCTAGGGAATTCGGCTTCAGCCACCAAGTGTCGACTGATCCGGTAAAGCCGAATTTCCCGCGTCCTCGGTGGAGCGCTCGTCGTCTGTGAGCTGCTACTTCGGGATGGGTCGTCGTCGGTCATGCAGCGACGGGCAAACGGTAGCAGCACCATCACACCTATCCTGAGCGTCGTGCGCATCGTCAGCCTGATCCCATCCGCCACCGAGACGCTGTTCGCGCTCGGCCTCGGGCCCGACGTGATCGCCGTCACCCACGAGTGCGACTACCCGCCCGCGGCGCGCGAGCTACCCAAGATCACCCGCAACGTGCTGGAGCCCGGCCTCAGCCCGCGCGAGATCGATGCCGCGGTCAAGGAGCGAACGCTGGCCGGCGAGTCGATCTACGAGCTCGACCACGAGCTCCTGCACGACCTTCGCCCCGACCTTATCATCACCCAGGAGCTGTGCGCGGTGTGCGCCGTGTCCTACGACGACGTCCGCGCGATCGCCGAGGAGATCGAGACCCAGCCGCGCCTGGTCTCGCTCGACCCGCGCACGGTGGGTGAGGTACTGGGCGACGTGCGAACCCTGGCCCAGCTCACCGACCGCAAGGACCAGGCGGTTTCGTTGGTGCGGGATGCCTCGGGGCGAATCGACCGGGTGCGGGTGGGCGTTCG
>DATFDC010000616.1:0-4879 GCA_035252415.1 Solirubrobacteraceae bacterium | reverse complement strand
GCCCGTAGAAGAAGCGCATCCAGATTCCGTAGGCGCCGACAGTAAAACATGGCCTCCCGAGACTGAGGCTAGAGGTGGCCCCGCTCATCGTCACTTTGAGACAAGCCGGAAGCGATCTGGGCGCCCGCGGCGAGCGCCTCGAGCTTGGCCCACTGAATTGTCGGATGGACGCGGCGGATGTAGGGACCCTGCGCGAACCCGCAGTCGGTGCTCGCCAGCACGTTCTCCGGACCCACCAACTGTGCGATCCGCTCGAGACGCTCGGCGACGAGCTCCGGATGCTCGACGACGTTCGTGGCATGGCTGATGACGCCGGGGGCAAGCATCTTGCCCGCGGGCAACTCGATGTCCTGCCACACCCGCCACTCGTGCTCGTGGCGGGGGTTGGCGTTCTCGAACAGGTACGTGCCGGCATTGACTCCGAGCACGAGTGGGAGCACGTCGCGCAGGGGGATGTCGTTCGTGTGCGGGCCGTTCCAGCTGCCCCAGCACACGTGGTAGCGGATCCGGTCCTGCGGGATGCCCTCGAGCGCGTGGTTGAGCGCGGCGATCCGCGGCCCAGCCCATGCGAGGTAGTCCTCCATCGTGCCCGGGGGCACCATCACGTCGTACATGAACGGGATGAAGGCGTCATCGACCTGGACGTAGAGGCCGGCGTCGACGATCGCCCGGTACTCCTCGCGCAACGCCTCGGCGACGCCCATCAACGCCGCCTCCTGGGAACCGTAGTGCTCGTCGATCAGGTTCGGGAAGCAACTTGCCGGCGCGACCACGGGGAGGAAGCCCTCCTTCACGCGCTCGGCCTCCATCGCGGCCTTCAGGTTGGCGATGTCCCGCTGGATATCGGCCTGGCCCGTATAGGTGATCTCGGTCACCGCGGCGAAGTCGCCGCCCGGATTCTCGAATTCCTGCTCCTTGGGAAAGTAGTCGGCGTAGAAGTCAGCGAACCGCTCCCAGTCGGTGGCGGTGACGGACAGGCCCTCGAACACCTCGTGCTGTGGCGGCCGCAACTCGATCCCGCCGAGCCGGCGATACACGTAGTAGTTCCACGAACTCTTCCCGAACTCGCCGTCCGAGACGATGTCGACGCCTGCCTCCTTCTGCCTGCGCACGACCTCCCGCACGGCGGGGGCGAGCACGGCCTGGTGCTCGGCGGAGTCAACCGCCTCCCCCGTATCGAGCCGCCGCATGATCGCGACGACGTCGTCGGGACGGGTGAGGCTCCCGACGTGCGTGACCTTGATGCGGTCCGCCATTCCCTCTCCTCTCCTCGAAGTGCGGCCCGAGCCTACCGGCCCGGTGCCGACCTTCGTCACCGCGTGCGGGTCATACCCGCGGGACGTACTCGAGGATCCGACCGAGATCGCGGAAGCCGACCGAGGCGTACATACGCTCGGCCATCGCCGTCGACTGGAGGCTCGCCGTGTGACATCCCCGCGCGAGCGCGTCGTGCAGGTGAATCGTGGTCAGTGCGGTCCCCAACCCGCGTCGACGCGCCGTCTCCATGGTTCCGACGTTGTATATCCCGCAGTCCGTGCGATGGTCGAACGCGATCGCTGTGGCGACGTTCACGCCGCGCAGCGCCGCGACCAGGATGTGGAAGGCCGAGGGATCGAGACCGCTCAGCAGGCGCGGGTCTAACTCGCCGACGCGCAGATGCTCCGACCAAGGCGCAGCTCCGAACTCGATATCAGGCCGGGGCAAGCGGATATCGTCGAGCGCCATCCCCATCGCGCGGGTTACCTCGTCGATTGTGTAGCCGCGCCGCTCGAGTTCGGATTGCATCGCCCTATCACTTTCGCGCACCCAGGCGGCGAAGCGGGTGACGCCGGCGGACCGGTACGCGGTCTCCATGGCGGAGACGGCGTCGGCACGCTCGGAGTCACCGAGATCGCGGTCGAGCAGAGCGTTGTTGTAGACGCCGCGCTCCGGATCATTGGGAAACACCGCCACGGCGACGCCGGCAAAGCGCTGCAACGTAGCGCCCGCCGTGTCTCGGGCGTACTGCTCCCAGGAGGCCAGCAGCGTCTCGGCGCCGCGGAGCCACAGCTCGCCGGCGCTCGGCCCCGCGGCTGTCAGTTCGCTCGTCATGTCAGTCCGGTGAGGTCCAGGTCGAGCCAGACACGATCTCGCAGGCGGATCCCATCGATGAGCATCCCAGCCGGGTAGCCGACGGCCGGGGTGAACGCGTCTCGCTCCACTGCGCGCATGCGGAAGCCCGCGAGCTGGTAGAAGCGCAGGTTGCCAACATCGGCCGTTGCCGTGGCAACCGTGAGCGTCGAGTGGCCGTTCGCGCGCGTCACTTCAATCGCGGCGTCAATCAGCCTACGTCCGATTCCGCGGCCACGGTACGCCGCTTCGACGGCCATGTTCTTGATCTCACTCGCGCCGGCGTCTGCAACGACCAATTGCAGGTGCCCGACCACACCGTCGCCGGCGATGGCCACCAGAACCTCGCCGACCTCGATGTACGCGTCCAGCGTCTCGGCTGAGTCCTCGGCCTCCTCGAACAGAGCTCGCAGGTGATCGCGTGGGCCCGTGTGGCGCTGCACCCGGACCGCCTCCGGTCCGGGCTGGTCGCTTGCCCACTCAGACCAGGGAACGATCCCCCGGTCCGCGCGCGGGGGTTCGTTCAACATCGCCAGATACTCGATCAGGTGGCCGTCGGGGTCGCGGAAGTACACGGCGGCCGCGGGCATCCAGCCGATCACGCTGGGTTCCGTCGTCTCGGCGCCGAAGAACGACAACGGCGTGACGCCGTTCGAACGCAGAGCATCAGAGGCCGCGAGGACGTCTTTAAGTGACGCCCTGAGCGCGATGTGGAGCGAGAGACCCATGGGCGCGGACCCGAGCGACCAAAGGCCCAGCATGCCCTCGCCCGGGCCGCCGATCCAGAAGAACGCGGCTCCGCGCTCGGGCAGCTCCAGAGCGAGCGATAGACCCACCACCTCGCGGTAGAACTCGATCGAACGGTAAAGGTCGCTGACGGTGAGGTGGGCTTCGAATAGCCCGGTGGGAATCGCGCGCATCGTGTCTGATGACAACCGGGCGCACCGCTTTCTTTCAAGCGAGGCCGCACGGGGGGCGGGGCGCCGTCGCGCCCCGATCCGTTGCGTAGCCCCGCGAGGCGTGGGTAGGCGTGTCGGGTGGCGTTGCCAACGTCCTCGTCCCTGATGCGCTTCCGCGGGCCGCTGGCCGACAGCTATCCGGCCGCGGTGGCGCTGGTCGTGTTTGCCCTGATCCCGTATCTGGCGCTGACCGCCGCGATCGACCCGCTGCTGCCGATCCTCTCGAAGAGCCTGCCGCTCAGTCGCCAGGCGCTCGAGCTCACCAACGGGATGGCCAACGCGGCGTACGCGTTCGGGACCGTGATGGCCGTGCAGTTCGCGGTCCATCGACCGGGACGGCGGATGCTGCTGCTCTACGCGACGCTGTTCGTGGTCGGTTCCGTGCTCGCCGCCCTGGCGTTCACTCCCGGGTTCTTCATCGCCGGCCACGTGCTCCAGGGTCTCACCACGAGCCTGATGCTGATCGCGGCCGTGCCGCCGCTGGTGATCGGCTGGCCCACCTCGAAAATGCCGTGGACCGGCTTCGTGATGAACCTGTGCATCTTCGGGGCGGTCGCGCTCGGTCCGGTGATCGGCGGTATTCAGGCCGGCGCGGGGGCCTGGCGTCCGCTGTTCTGGATCGTCGCAGGGTTCGGCGGCCTGGCGCTGCTGTTCGCGCTGCTGACCTTCGAGGATCAGGGCCCGCAGGATCCCGACGCGCCGCGGGATTTGGTGGCGCTCGTGCTCGCCGGCGGCGGCGCGGCTGCCGCCTTCTTCGGCGCCTCTGAGCTGCTCACCCACCGCATGCTCGACGTGATCGTGATCGTGCCCCTCGTGGTCGGCGTGGCGATGATCGTCGCGCTGGTGGCCTACGAGTACCGCGCCGAGGAGCCGCTGATGCCGGTTCGCCAGGCGGCGACGACGTTCCCGGTCGCCGGGATCACGGTGGCGATGTGCGCGGGCGCAGCCTCGGTCGGCGTGATCACGCTCGTGCAGACCGCATTCCAGGACAAGACCTCGCCCACGCATCTGGCCATGCTGTTCTGGCCGGAGTTCGGCGCCGCGGTGGCCTCCGCGGTCCTGTTCGGGATGCTCTTCCGAACGCGCTTCGTGCCGCTACTCGCGCTCGCCGGCATGGCCATGCTGGCCGGTGGCGGCGCCGTGCTGAGCGGCGTGGCCCACGGGCCCGAGGCGCTCGTCGTGATCGGCTCGGGTCTTGTCGGACTCGGTGTCGGCGCGTCGGTCTCGCCGGCGCTGTTCATCACCGGCTTCTCGTTGCGCTCGGCGCAGATCCAGCGGGTGTTCGCGCTGGTCGAATTGCTGCGCGGCGTGGCCGCGTTCCTGGCCGCCCCGCTGTTGTTGCACCTGGCCATGACGGTTTCGGACAAGCCGCCCGACGGGATCGGCACGGCCATCTGGGTGTGCGTGGGGATCGCCGTCGCCGCGGGCGCGTTCGCCGTCCTGGTCGGGATCCTGGGACGCGCTCGCCTGCAACGCCCGGACCTCGAGCGGTGGGAGAACGGCGAGGAGCCGGCCTGGGATTCGCCTCCGCTCGGCGCGCGCTTTCGCGAGGCGGGCTCACTCCCAGCGGAACAGACGGGCCGCGGCCACGCTGCAGCCGATCGCCCACGCGGCGAGCACGAGCAGCGGCTCGATGCCCGGCGAGTGTCCGAGGAACGAGGCGTGTAGCGCGTTGAATCCCGCTCCGGTCGGGAGCACCTTGGCGATCGTGCTCACCACCTCCGAGTGGAGCTCTTGGATCGGGATGTACAGCCCCGAGAAGAACGCCAGCGGATAGAAGAACAGCGCCTGGAGCGCGCCCGCGACCTGGG
>DATFDC010000615.1:0-3305 GCA_035252415.1 Solirubrobacteraceae bacterium | reverse complement strand
GCCGACACGCTCGAGGCGCGCGGCCACCAGTTGATGCTGAGCGGCAACTACTCCGCCGCGATCCCGGTGCTCCGCCAGGCCGTGGCCGCCGCTCCCCACTCGAGCCTGACCTACGCCTACGCGCTGTTCGACCTGGGCCGTTCGCTGCGGCTCGCGGGCGACCCGAAGGACGCGGTGACCGTGCTCTACCAGCGCCTGCAGATCCCCAACCAGACCGAGACGGTCCGCGAGCAGCTGCAACTCGCCTTGCAGGCACTGGGCCAGACGACCAACCAAAGCGGCGGCGCGGGCACGGTCAGCGCCGCCCCCGGCGATAACGGCAGCCACGGCGCGGGTGACCGTCATCGCCGGCACGACGGGCGCGGGCTCTTACCGGGCGCGGCACAGCCCGTCCCGGTGACCCAGGGCGACTAGCCCGGGGGGATCAGCGCTTCCTTGACCGCGAGCGCGGCCAGCGCGGCCTCGACGGCGCTCCGGCCCGTGTCGCGCTTCTCTCCCCCGGCGACCCGGGCGAGCGCCTGCTCCATGGTGTCGACGGTCAGCACCCCGAACCCGCAGGGCACGCCGGTCTCGAGCTGGACCTGCTGGATCCCGCGGGCGGCCTCGCCGCACACGTAGTCGTAGTGGTCGGTCTCGCCGCGGATCACCGCACCCAGGCAGACCACCGCGCGGTAGCGCCCCGAGGCGGCGGCGAACTTGGCTACCAGTGGCAACTCGAACGCGCCGGGCACGTCGAAGGCATCGATCTCGCTCACCCCGGCCTCCTCGAGCGCGGCCCGGGCGCCGGTCTCCAGCCGCTCGGCCAGGTTGGCGTAGTACCGCGCCACGCAAAGCGCGACGCGGCCGGGCGGTGCGGACGCGCTCATCCCGGCTGTGACTCGCGCCGGCGGCGGTCGTGCTCATGCTCGCCGCGGAGCATCTCCTCGTCGAGGGCCAGGCCCTGGTGGTGCAGGGTGTGGCCGAGCCGGTCGCGCTTGGCTCGCAGGTAGGCCTCGTTGTGCGGGTTGGGCACGTGCTGGATCGGGATCTGGTCGGTCACCGACAGCCCATAGCCGGCCAGGCCGGAGATCTTCTTGGGGTTGTTGGTGAGGATCCGGATCGACGTGAGGCCGAGATCCACGAGGATCTGGGCGCCGATCCCGTAGTCGCGCAGGTCGGCCGGGAGGCCGAGCTTGAGGTTCGCGTCGACCGTGTCGAGCCCCTCCTCCTGCAGCTTGTAGGCCCGGAGCTTGTTCAGGAGCCCGATCCCCCGGCCTTCTTGCGAGAGATAGAGCAGCACGCCGCTCCCCTCGGCCTCGATCATCGCCAGCGCCGACTCGAGTTGCTCACCGCAGTCGCAGCGCAGCGAGTGGAACACGTCGCCGGTCAGGCACTCCGAGTGCACCCGTACGAGCACGTCCTCGGCCCCGTCGACCTCGCCCTTGATCAGCGCGACGTGGTGCTTGTTGTCGACCAGGGACCGGTAGCCGACCGCCACGAAGTCTCCGAATGCCGTGGGCAGCCGGGTCGAGACCACCCGCTCGACGAGCTTCTCGTGCCGGCGGCGGTAGGCGATCAGATCGGCGATCGTGATCATCTTCAGGCCGTGCTTCCAGCAGTACGCGGCGAGGTCCTCGCCGTGGGCCATCGAGCCGTCCTCGTTCTGGATCTCGCAGATGACGCCGGACGGGTTGAGTCCGGCCAGGCTTGCGAGGTCGACCGACGCCTCGGTGTGCCCGGTCCGCTCGAGCACGCCGCCGGACTTTGCCTTCAGCGGACGGACGTGACCGGGCTTGACGATGTCCTCGGGACCCTTGGTCGGGTCGATGGCGACCTGCATCGTGTGAGCCTGGTCGTGCACGCTGATGCCCGTCGTCACCCCGTGGCGCGCTTCGATGGTCACCGTGAACGGAGTCTGATGTGAGCTCTCGTTCTTGAGCGTCATCAGCTCCAGGCCGAGCTCGTCGCAACGTTCGGGGGTCAGGGCAAGGCAGATCCACCCGCCCGCCTGACGGGTCATGAAGTTGATCGCGTCCGGGGTGATGAACTGCGCCGCCATGACCAGGTCGCCCTCGTTCTCGCGATCCTCGTCATCGACGACGACGACCATTTTGCCGGCCACGATGTCCTCGAGCGCATCCTCGATCGTCGAATACGCGGTCTTGAGCGAGCTCATCGGCGGATCAGTTTCTCGACGTATTTCGCCAGCACATCGACCTCCAGGTTCACTCTGTCGCCAGCCCCCGCTCGCCCGAGATTCGTGCGTTGCAAGGTCTCCGGTATGAGGGAGACGGTAAACGATCGGCTGTCCAGCCCCGCAACGGTCAGCGACACGCCGTCCACCGCGATCGATCCCTTCTCGATCACATAACGCAGCAAGTCGGGCGGAGCTTCGATCCGGATCCGCCGGGCGAAGCCGTCATCGGCGACCTCGAGAATCGCGCCGATCCCGTCCACGTGGCCCTGCACGACGTGCCCGCCCAGGCGATCGGCGGCTCGGAGCGGCAGCTCCAGGTTCACCTGCGCGCCCGGCTCCAGCCCGCCCAGAGCGCTCCGCGAGAGCGTCTCGTTCATGGCGTCGGCGACGAACGCGCCGTTCTGAAGCGACGTCGCGGTCAGGCACACGCCGTTGACCGCGACCGAATCGCCGGTGCGCAGCTCGGAGACCAGAGCCGTCTCGATGGTCAACCGAGCGCCGTCGGCCGAGCGCTCGATCGCGCCGATCCGGCCCAGTCCCAGTACGAGCCCGGTGAACACGCCCTCACCACTCCCGCATGCGCGCCGATACGAGCAGGTCGTCGCCCACCCGGTCGCAGTCGAGCGTGAGGGCGCGGGCGGCGTCCGCGATCGCTTCGACCCCCTCGCCCTCGAGTGGATCGCGGGCGGTGCGCCCCCCGAGCACCATCGGCGCGAGGAACAGCCGCATCTCGTCGACCTCGCCGGCGTCGAGGAAGGCCCCGGCCAGGTGCGGTCCGCCCTCGAGCAGGATCGAGCCGATCCCGTCGGCCCCCAGCTGGTCGAGCGCCGAGCGCACGCGGGCCGTCTCGTTCTCCCCCGTGGCCACGATTATGTCCGCGCCGTGGGTGGCCAGAGCGTCGGTGGCGGTTCGCGGCGCGGCCCGGGAGACCACCACGGTCAAGGGAATCGTGCGGGCGTCGCGCACGAGCTGGGAGCCGAGCGGCAGGCGCCCGAGCGAGTCGAAGACCACCCGCCGCGGCTGTCTGACCACGCCCTCGATGCGGGCGGTCAGCTGCGGATCGTCGGCCAGCGCGGTCCCGATCCCCACCGCCACCGCGTCGCACTGGGCGCGCCAATGATGGGCCAGT
>DATFDC010000614.1:0-15245 GCA_035252415.1 Solirubrobacteraceae bacterium | reverse complement strand
CTCTGGCCGTGATCATCTCGCTGGGGGCCGGCGCGTCCAACGCATTCGCCGGCTGGTCGCCCAAGCCGACGAAGGCGGTGCCCGGTCAACTGGCCGCTGCGAGTGCCGCGTGTCAGCGGTCGCAGTCGTCGGTCGCAGGGGACCCGCTGGCGATCGCCGACACGCGCGGACCGTTCACGTTCGCGGTCTACGCGAACAGCGAGTCGACGATCTCGTGCATCCAGGGCCCCTCGTTCGTCCTGCTTTCGCAGAGCAAGACCAGCAGCCCCGTGAACGTTCCGGCCGACCGTGTGTTGATCTCGAGCCTGCGCCGCTCAGCGCGCGGCGGTCACGCGTTCGGGTTCACCTACGGCCGCACCGGCACCAGCGTGAGCGCGGTGACGCTGGTCCTCGACGACGGCACCAAGGTGCAGGCGACCGTGGCCAACGGCTGGTTCGTCGCCTGGTGGCCAAGCGGGGCGCAGCTCAAGGCGGCGGAACTGACGACCCCGTCGGGCGTGTCGACCCAGACGTTCAACCTGCCGCAGGGGTGCAATACGAACAAGGACTGCCCGGGCGGTAACTCCGTCGTGCATGAGAGCGGCGCGGGCCAGGGCGGGTTCGGCATGGACGGAGTCGGCAAGGGCGGCGGGAAGCAGAGCGGCGTCAGCTTCTCCCAGTGAGGCGATCTGGTTTGCTTGGAGGCTGTGCGCCGAGCATGCCTGATCCTCGCCGCCGTCCTCGGCGTTGCCGGTTGCGGCAGCACCACCACCACCACTAGAACGACTACCCGCACCGCGACATCCGGCGGCGCCGCCCCCGCGGGCTGCCGGACCGTCGCGGTGCCGACGCCCAAGGGGGCCCAGCACCTGCAGGCGCCGAAGCGGGGCCTCGATCCGACTCGCACCTACACGGTGACCGTGGCCACCAACTGCGGGGCGTTCGCGTTCACGCTTGACGTCAAGCACTCGCCCAAGACCTCGGCCTCGATCTACTACCTGGTCAAGCGCGGCTTCTACGACGGGCTCACCTTCCACCGGGTGGCCGCCGGGTTCGTGATCCAGGGCGGCGACCCGCTCGGCAACGGCAGCGGTGGCCCGGGCTACACGGTGGTCGAGGCGCCGCCGCCAAACACCCAGTACGTGCGGGGCGTCGTCGCGATGGCGAAGACCCAGACCGATCCGTCCGGCGCGTCCGGCAGCCAGTTCTTCGTCGTCACCGGGGCCAACGTCGGCCTGCCACCCCAGTACGCGGTGGCCGGCAAGGTGGTCTCGGGCATCGCGGTGGCCGAGAAGATCGGCTCGCTGCCGACTAATCCGCCGGGCGACGGCGCGCCGACGCCGCCCGTGGTGATGTCGAAGGTCACGGTCGCGACGAGCTAGCCGACAGGGAGATGCCGGGGGAGATCGCCATAGACGACCCGCGGGCGCCGGACGTCCGTCAGCTGCTCGCCACGCACCTGACCTTCGCGCATGCGCCGACGCCCCCCGAGGACCGACACGCACTCGACGTGGACGGCCTGTGCGACCCCGCGGTGACGTTCTTCAGCTTCCGGCGCGACGGGGTGCTGCTCGCGGTCGGCGCCCTTCAGCGGCTCGCCCCCGACCACGCCGAGGTGAAGTCGATGCACACGGTCGCGGCGGCCCGGGGCCAGGGCATCGGGCGCCGGATGCTCGAGCACCTGATCGCGGTGGCGCGCGAGGCGGGCTGCACGCGGGTGAGCCTGGAGACCGGATCGATGGTGGAGTTCGCGCCGGCGCGCGCACTGTACGCAAGTGCCGGGTTCGAGCCCTGCGAGCCGTTCGGCCACTACCGCGCCAGCCCCAACAGCACCTATATGACCCTCTACCTATAGACGTACCGATACCGTCCCGGCCGGTGCCAGAGCCCGTCCGCGTCGACACGCCCGCTGGTCCCGGCTGGCTCGAGCAGCCGACGGTTGGTGGGCGGACCGAGCGCGTGGTGGTGCGGGTGCTCGGTCGCTCGCTGCGCGTTCGCGTGTGGTCGCCCGGCGAGGGTCAGATGCCGCTGTTGCTCGTCCACGACGGAGCGGAGTATGCGCAGCAGGCGGGGCTCATCCAGTGGGCCGGCGCGATGATCGAGGCCGAGGCGGTGGCGCCGTTCCGAGTCGCGCTGCTCCCGCCCGGAAGTCGGAACGAGTGGTACTCGGCCTCGGCCGCCTACGGACGCGCCCTGGGCCGGCGGGTCCTGCCCGCGTTCGGCGATCTGGTTCCCGTGGTCGGGCGGCCGGTCGGCATGGGGGCCAGCCTGGGGGCGCTGGCCATGCTCCACGCCCAGCGCGCCTGGCCGGGCACGTTCGCGGGTCTGTTCCTGCAGTCCGGCAGCTTCTTCGTGCCGCGCTTCGACCGCCAGGAGTCGGGCTTTCCGCGCTACGGCCGGATCGTCCGCTTCGTACGCGGCGTGCTGCGCGCCACCGCGTACGAAGATCCGGTGCCGGTGGCGATGACCTGCGCGACCGACGAGGAGAACGTCCACAACAATCGCGCGATGGCCGCGGCGCTCGACCGGCAGGGCTACGACGTGCGGTTGGCCGAGACGGGGGGTCGGCACGACTTCCCCAGCTGGCGCGACGGTCTGGACCCGCACCTCACCCGCCTGCTGGCGAGCGTGTGGCCGGCGAGATGAACGGCGTGGCGGCCTACGGACACTGGGGGCGGCCGGTCCTGGCTTTTCCGACCGAGCGCGGCGACGCCGGCGAGTTCGAGCGCCAGGGGATGGTCGCGGCGCTCGGCGACCTCCTCACCGACGGGCGCGTGAAGCTGTACTGCGTGGACTCGTTCGACCACGAGTCGTGGTCCAACCAGGACATTCCGCTCGAGGAGCGCGCCCGCCGACACGGCGTGTACGAGGCGTGGATCCTCGACGAGGTCGTCCCGTTCATCCGCCACGACTGCGGAGGCGCAAGCGAGCTGATCGCCTGCGGTGCCAGCCTCGGCGCGTTCCACGCGGCCAACTTCGCGCTCAAGCGGGCCGACGTGTTCCCGCTGGCCATCTGCCTCTCGGGCAACTACGACCCGGCGAGCTGGAACGGCTGGGGCGAGCGCGGCGACGCCGCGTACTTCAACAACCCGATGGACTACGTGGCTCACCTGCGTGGAGGTCACCTGAAATGGCTGCGGGCGCAGCTCAGCCTGCTCCTCGTCTGCGGGCAGGGCCAGTGGGAGGACACCACGGGCGCGCTCGAGTCGACCCGCCGGTTCGGGGCGCTCCTGGCCGCCAAGGGGATTCGGTGCGAACTCGACATCTGGGGGCATGACGTTCCCCACGATTGGCCCTCCTGGCACGCCCAGCTCGCCCATCACCTGCCACGCTTCTGTTGATGGCCTCGGAGACGACACACCTGATCGGGTTGCTGCTCGGCACCGAGGAGGACTGGCCGCGGGCGTTCGAGACCCTGGTGGCGCGGCTGGGCCCGATCACCGACGCCTCGGGTCATCGCCACCGGATCGCCACCGAGCGGATCACGATCGAGCCGTTCGACCTGCGCGACCGGCCGGCCTACGAGCTGGTCATCGACCGGCTGGCCTACTGGTACTACGTCCCGCGCGAGTGGCTCAAGAAGGTCGCGCTGATGAACGACGTGTACCTGCTCAACAGCCCGTTCACGTTCCAGGCGATGGAGAAGCACGCGGCGTACTGCGCGATGATCCGGCTCGGGCTCAAGGTGCCGCCGACCGTGATGGTGCCGCACAAGGATCCGCCGGAGAACTCGCGCTTTCAGTACACGGCGGCCAAGTACAACCAGCCGTTCGACCTGGCCGCGATCGCCGAGCGGATCGGCTACCCGCTGTTCATGAAGCCCTACGACGGCGGGCAGTGGATCGGGGTCAGCCGCATCCGCAACCGCGCCGAGCTGAAACGCGCCTACGACGCGTCGGGGCGGCGGATCATGCACCTGCAGGCGTCGGTCGAGGGGTTCGACGTGTTTGCCCGCTCGCTCTCGATCGGCCCCGAGACGATGGTGATGAAGTTCCGCCCGGACAAGCCGATGCACGACCGCTACGCGGTGGCGCACGACTTCCTGTCGCCCGAGGTGGGCCAGGAGGTGCTGACGATCAGCCGCCTGGTCAACGCGTTCTTCCGCTGGGAGTTCAACTCGTGCGAATGCCTGGTCCGCGGCGAGGAGGTCCATCCGATCGACTACGCCAACGCCTCGCCCGACGTTGCCCTGACCAGCCTCCACTACTACTTCCCGTGGGCGATGAAGGCGCTGCTCAAGTGGTGCACGTTCTGCCTGGTCACCGGCCGGCGCCCGCGGGTCGACCTCGACACCCGCCATTACTTCGAGATCGCCGACCGCGAGGACCTGGGATATGGCGAAAAGCTCGCGGCCTACCGCCGGCTGGCCGACGAGTATTTCGAAGCCGACCGCTACCACGACTTCTGCGCGGGCCGGCTGGGACACGTCGACGAGGTTGTGCTCGAGTGGGTCGAGTCGAGCGACTTCGACCGCCTGCTCGTGGACACCGTCCGCGCCACGTACCCGGCGCACGAGCAGGAGCGGTTCGTCGCCCACCTGCGCGGGCTGGTCGGCCAGTGGGTGCGCGAGCAGGGGCACGAACCCGCCTGGGCTTGAGTGTGGGCCGCCTGCGGCGGCATCCCTGGGGCCGGGTACCCCGTCCGGTCAGGTCGCGTGGCTAGCCGTCGTCGATCAGCCCGACGAGCGGGCCGAGCAGCCGCCGGGAGCGCTTGGATATGCCCGGCAGCGCCAGCAGACGGTGGCTCGGGTCCGCGCCGGCACGCAGCCGCTCGAGCTGCTCGAAGGCGATCGGGCGCCAGCGCTCGTCGACCGTCCGGCACGGGTCCTCGCCGGCGATGTCGTCGACGTCTACCTCGAGATGCTCGGACCACAGGCGCAGGCGGGTGTCGCGGATGAGCTCACGGTCGTCGGTGACCACATTCATCTCCGTGTCGTTGAGCAGCGAGTGCGCGTTGAGGTTGGCCGAGCCGACGGTCAGCCAGCGGTCGTCGACGATCCCGACCTTGGCGTGCACGTACAACCGGTCCGCGCGGTGTCCGGACAGCGAGCGAATCGTGGTGGCGAGCAGGCGACCCGCGCCGTCGTCCGCGTCGACCAGTTGCCCGAGCTGGCCCATCGTGTCGTCCTGCCCGTTGTTGGCCCGGGAGGGGAGCAGGACGACCAGGCGGAAATCGGGGTGCGGCGGCCGGCTCAGCTTGTCGGCCAGGAGGTCGGCGATCTCGGGCGCCCACAGGAACTGGTTCTCGAGGTAGATGAAGCGCTCGGCGCTGCGGATCGCCCGCACGTAGCTCTCGAGGATGCGGAAGTCGCCGTGGGGGAGCGCGTCGTACATGTTCTCGGCGACGGTCCGGACGACCTGGACGGTGTGCTCTCCCGCGGGTGACGGAAAGCCGGGGCGCTCGAGTCGCTCGCCGGTGAGCTCGCGCCAGCGCAGCTCGAAGTGATCGTGGACGTCCTTGACCGCCGGGCCCCGCAGGCGCGTGCCGACATCGTGCCATCCGAGCCGCCGGCGGGCCGGATGCTCGCGGACGTCGAACCGGTCGCCGGCGTAGTCGGTCATGTCGATCCCGCCGACGAACGCCGTCTCTCCGTCGATCACCAGGGTCTTCTCGTGGTGGCAGTGGAACGGGTGCTCGCGCGGATCGGCCTCGCAGCGAATCCGGGTCCCCCGGGTCAGCTCCTTCACCGCCTCGCCTACCTCCTTGCGGGTGGGGTGGAAGGCGGGGACGGGGGCGCCCGCCCACACCACCACCCGTACGTCGATCCGTTCCGCCGCCTCGGCCAGGAGTTGGCCGATGGACCGGCCCCGCTCGCCTCGCACGAGTTCGAAGTGCGGGGCGACGTGCCAACCGGTGACGTGCACGTGGTCGCGTGCGTTCTCGATCGCCTCCGCGATCGCGGCGAACTCCTCGGCGCCGTCGATCAGCACCTCCAGCGAGCAGCCCGCGCGCGGCGGCGGGTCGCCCTGAGCCCATATCCCATTGTCCGGCGGCGACATGGCGTGGGACCAGCCGAGGCGGCGCAGCCGCCAAGCGTGCTTGGCGCGCACCACCGCCTCGATGCTGTCACCCACGACCGTGTCGATCCGCGAGACCGGTCCACCGTTCGATTCCGACATACAGACTGATGCTTACCGCATCCGCGCGCCGTTAACCACCTACCTACCAACAGAAGCCGCGACCGTCGGCGCGCTGACCACCTCGAGCGGCTCCCGCTCGATCTCGTGCTCGCGGACCAGCCACGCCGCCAGCGCCGCGCCGGCGAAGGCCAGCAGCGCACCGAGCAGGAGGATCGTGTTCAGCCCGCTCAGGAAGCCCTGGCGGGTGGCTTCGGCCACCAGCCCGCGGGCGCCGTGGGGCACCGCGGTCAGGGCGGCGTCGAGCCGTCCGGATGAGGCCGCCTCGATCAGCCGGCGGGGATGGTCGCCCGTCGCCGCCGGGGTCCTCGAGGCCACCGAGGCGATCTTGTCGGCCCCGCGGGCCAGGAAGATCGCTCCCCAGGCGGCGACCCCGACCGCGATCGCGACCTGGCGGAAGGTGTCGTTGATCCCCGCCGCCATGCCGCTGCGGTCCTTCGAGACGACGCTGACCGCGACGTCGGCGATCACCGGGTTGAGCAGGCCGGCGCCGATGCCGGCCACGATGAACCCGGGGAGCAGCGCGGTCCAACTCGAGTTCGCGCTCAGCCCGGCCATCAGCGCCAGGCCGACGCCGACGCCGCCCAGTCCGATCGCCATCAGCGCGCGGGCGGGGATGCGGGCCATCAACGCGACTGCTACCGGCGCGACCAGGAATGGCACGATCGTGATCGGGAGGTAGCGCAACCCGGCCTGAAGCGGCGAGTAGCCGAGGTAGTTCTGGAGATACAGGGTCAGGTACAGGAACAGCGCAAACAGGGAGGCCGACACGGCGGCGGCCGCCAACTGCACCCCGGTGAACGCACCGCGGCGGAACAGGCCCAGCGGGAGCATCGGCTCTGCGACCCGCTGCTCGATCGCGGCGAACGCGGCCAGGGTCAGGCCGGCGCCGGCCAGCAGGCCCACGATCAGCGGGCTTCCCCAGCCCTCGTCGTTGCCGCGCAGGAGCGCGAGCACCAGCATGAGCAGGGCGGAGCTGAAGCTGATCAGTCCCAGCCAGTCGATGCGCGTGGCGTTCGGGTCGCGCGACTCGCGAAGCTTGGCCATGGTGAGCGCGATCGCCGCCGCTCCGACGGGGACATTCACGAAGAACACCCAGCGCCAGCCGAGCCCGCTGGTGATCGCGCCGCCGACCAGTGGGCCGATGGCCACCGCGATGCCGATCGTCGCGCCGTAGATGCCCATCGCGGTCGCGCGCTCCCGGCCGGCCGCAAACTCCTGGGCGACCAGCGCGAGCGAGACCGCGAACATCGCGGCGCCGCCGATTCCCTGCACCGCGCGCGAGACGTTGAGGAACGTCGCATCGGGCGCGAGGCCGGCGGCCAGCGAGGCGAGCGAGAAGATGCCGAGCCCGACCCCGAACACCCTCCGGCGGCCCAACCGGTCGGCCAGCGAACCGGCGGTGAGCACGACCGCGGCCAGCGACAGGGTGTAGGCATCGATCACCCACTGCACGTCGGTGAAGCCCGCCGACAGGTCCTTCTGGATCGAGGGGAGCGCCGTGTTCACGACCGTGATGTCGAGCAGCAGCATGAACGTTCCGACGCTCACCGTGAGTAAGGTCCACCACTTTCTGGACATTCGATTTCTCCTTGGTACGGTGATAAACTCGTCAGGCAGCCTTGTAAGGCTTCCGTACTAAAATAGTCTGGCGACCTTATCAGGAGCCCTGACGAAATGTCAACCGAACTCGAGATCCCGACCCGCCGTCCGATGATTGGCCTGCTCGACGCGGCCTTCGATGCGTTTGCGTCGGAGCTCGAGCGTCGCGTGGCGGACACCGCCTTCAGAGACATCCGCATCACTCACGGCTGCGTGTTCGGGAACATCGAGCCGGACGGCTCGAGGCTGACCGAGCTCGCCCAGCGGGCCCGAATGACCAAGCAGTCGGTGGGCGAGGTGGCCACCGAGCTCGAGCAGCGCGGCTACCTCGAGCGCGTGCCCGATCCGAGCGACGGCCGGGCCAAGATCATCCGGCTGACCGAGCGAGGCCGCGAGGCGCAGGCGCTCGGGCGCGGGATCATCGACGAGATCGAGCGAGAGTGGGCCGAGCGCTACGGGGCCGACCGGGTCGCCGCCCTGCGCGACGCGCTCGAGGCGGTCACCGCCGAGCGGCTCGGGGCCGTGCCGGTGGCGTAGTCCGGCGCTACGCGGCCTTCCCCAGGAACGCGAGGAGCCGGGGCCAGAGCAGCGCTCGCCCCTGCTCGTCGGCGGCAAACGTGGAGTAATCGGCGGCATTCTCGGGCTCGTCGGGGACGAAAAGTCCGAGGTAATGCCCGGCGTTCGGATACGCGTAGCGGACGTGGACGTACCGGTCGTGGTGGGCATTCAGACGGGCCATGATCGCCTGGGACATGTCACACGAGTCCCATATCTGATCGTCTTCTCCGCAGGCCACGAGGATCGGTCCGCGAATGCGCTCGACCGGGATCAGGGCGGCTTGCTCCGTCGCCGGATCAAAACGTGTGGCGTACGGCAAGGGCTTGCCGTCGAGGGTCCACGCGGGTCCTTTGCAGCCCGGGAATGAGCACACCGCAACGTCGCTCGGCACCATGCCGATCACCCCGTGAACGAGCCGCGGGTAATGCACGCCGAGGAGCAGCGCGGCCTCGCTGCCGCGGGAGACCCCAGCACCAGCAGGCGAGCCGGATCGACGCCGGGCTGGCGCGATAGCCAGGTGAGCGCACGCGCGAAATACTCGAGCGGGATCCGCGACAGCGTGGGTGGAAGACCCGGGTACTTGAAATAGGCCACCGCGAGGGCGGGATAGCCGGCGCCGGCCAGGGCCGCGGCCTGGTAGGAAGGGAGGCCGCCCGACGACCCACCGATCACGACGACCGCGCCGCGCCTGGCGCGGCCGGCCGGAGCGAACAGCTCGCCCGCGAAGCCGGCCTGCGCCGGCGTCACCATCCGCGCGCTCACGCCGGGAGGAGTCAGCCCGCCGCGGGTGAAGCTCGTGGTGGCGACTGTGTGGCCGCTCGCGCGAGCGGTGACGGTGAACCGTTGCGGGGGGCGGTCTCGCCAGATGTAAAACGCGTCACCCGGCTTGATCGCCGGTTGCATCGACGAGAGCAGCCTCAGGCCGGCCCGGGCCTGTCCCCGCGGGTTGGCTCTGAGCGAGGTGGAGGAGGCCCACGGTACGCCGGAAGCGTCGGTGGAACGGAGCGCGACGATCACTGCCTGCCCGGAATGCAGACCGCCGAGCACCACCGTGAACGGTTGATCGATCCGCTGGGCTCGGGGGGCGACCTGAAGCGCGACGCCGTTCTGGACACCCGCGCCGCAGCCGACAAGCACCGCGGCCGCGCCGAGGAGGCCCAGCGCTCTGATCCCGTCACGAACTGTCACCGCACTGCCGGCCGCCACTTCGACCGGGGGCAGCCGACGAGAGCAGCGTAGATGAAAGTGCGGCGGCGCACGCCACACGACTGTCACAGGCCGGCGGCCTACCCCGTCAAGGCTTGTGTAAGCAATGAACAGGAGCGAGACATGAGAGTGTTCGTGGCAGGTGCTACGGGAGCAATCGGCAAGCAGTTGGTCCCGCAGCTGCTCGCGCGCGGCCACCGCGTGATCGCGATGACCCGCAGCGAGTCAAAGCAGGCGGCGCTGTGGGACATGGGCGCCGAGCCGGTGGTGGCCGACGCGCTCGATCGCGAGCAGGTCGCCGAGGCCGTGGCCGATGCCCGGCCCGACGTGATCGTCCATCAGCTGACCGCGCTCGCCGAGCTCGACCTGCGCCACTTCGACCGGAGCTTTGCGCTGACCAACCGGCTGCGTAGCGAGGGGACCGACTACCTGCTCTCCGCCGGACGTGCGGCTGGGGTGAAGCGGTTCCTGGCGCAGAGCTACACGAGCTGGCCGTACGCGCGGACCGGCGGTCGGGTCAAGAGCGAGGCGGATCCACTCGATCCCGCCCCGGCGCGCGAGATGCGCGAGTCGCTGGCCGCCATCCGTCACCTGGAGGAGGCGGTACTGGCCGCCGACTGGACCGACGGCATCGTGCTCCGCTACGGAGGGTTCTATGGTCCAGGGACATCGCTGACTCCCGGCGGTGAGAGCTTCGAGATGGTCCACAAGCGCAAGTTTCCGGTGGTGGCTGACGGCGGCGGAATCTGGTCGTTCGTGCACATCGAAGACGCCGCCGCGGCGACGGTGGCGGCGATCGAGCACGGCAGCCCCGGGATCTACAACGTGGTTGACGACGAGCCCGCCCCGGTGGCCGAGTGGCTGCCTGCCCTGGCGCAGGCTATCGGTGCGCCCGCGCCGCGGCACGTGCCCCGGTGGGTGGGGCGGCTGTTCGCGGGCGAGGCCGGTCTGGTCATGATGACCGAGACTCGCGGGGCGTCGAACGCCAAGGCCAAGCGAGAGCTGGGATGGGAGCCCCGCTACGCGAGCTGGCGAGACGGGTTCGCCAGCCTGATGGCCCCCGCGCATGAAAGCCGGCTGGCGGCATGAGTACGGGGTCCGAGGAGCAGTTGCTCGAAGAGCTGCGACCGGCGTCGTTCGCGATCGCCTACCGGATGCTGGGCAGCGTGGCGGAGGCCGAGGACGTGGTGCAGGAGGCGCTGCTCCGAGTCCACCGCGCGCTCGAGGCCGGCGAGCGGATCGAGTCGCCCCGGGCGTTCGTGGCCACGGTGACCACGCGGCTGGCCATCGATGAGCTGCGCTCGGCCCGGGCGCGCCGGGAGCGCTACGTCGGCGAGTGGCTCCCCGAGCCGATCGTCACCGACGGTCCCGAGGATCCCGCCCGCGCGGCCGAGATGGCCGACTCGCTGTCGCTGGCCATGCTCGTCCTGCTCGAGAGCCTGTCTCCCGAGCAGCGCGCCGTGCTGCTGCTGCGCGACGTGTTCGACTATGGCTACGACGAGATCGCCCGGATCGTCGGCAAGAGCGAGGCGAACGTCCGCCAGCTGGCCAGCCGGGCCCGGAACCACGTCGAGGAGGGCCGGCCGCGCTTTCAGACCTCGCGCGAGCAGCGCGACGAGCTCGCGCAGCGGTTCTTCGCCGCGGTCCAGGAGGGCGACGTGGCCGGGCTCGAGTCGCTGCTCGCGCACGACGTGGTGCTGACCGGAGACGGCGGGGGGAAGGTGCCCGCGCTGGCCCGGCAGCTGCACGGCCGGGGCCGCGTGGCACGGGCCCTGACCAACTGGATCCGGCTGGCGCAGCGCATCCCGGGCGCCTCGATCAGGCCGGTCGAGATCAACGGCATGCCCGGCGCGCTCCTGCTCGACGGGGAGACCCGGCTGGTCGGGGTGTGGGAGCTCGAGATCGCCGGTGGAGAGATCATCGCCCTGAACTCGATCGTCAACCCGGACAAGCTCGGTCATCTCGGGCCGCTGGCGGACACCCGGGCCCTGCTTGCCGAAGCGGTTTCGCGGCGCGACGAGACGTAGTAGGGTCGCGGCGGGACCGTTCACCCGGGAGCCGGAGCGAGGAGATGGGGATGCGTAGACGTGTGATCCTGGGTGGGGTGGCGGCGCTCGCGCTCGCCCTGGCGGCTCCGGCGGTGGCGTCGGCCGGATCGCCGGCACCGCGCTTCGGCCCGAACGTCGTCGTGTTCAGCCCGACGATGCCGCAGGATCAGATCCAGGCCGAGCTGAACTCGATCGCCACCCAGCAGGTCCCCAACCAGTTCGGGACCCAGCGCTACGCGATCTTCTTCGAGCCCGGCACCTATGGCTCGGCGGCGGACCCGCTGATCTTCCAGGTCGGCTACTACACCCAGGTCGCCGGTCTCGGCGCGCAGCCGGGCGACGTCAGGATCGACGGCGCGGTCGACGTGTTCAACCAGTGCCCGTCCGGCGGCGGCGCCTGTGAGGGACTCGACAACTTCTGGCGCTCGCTCTCGAACCTGACGCTCAACGTCACGTTGCCCAAGAGCCCTCCCACGTACGTCCCGGCGACGGGCGAGGACGCCGGCTGTAACAACGCGTTCGAGTACTGGGCGGTGTCGCAGGCCGCGCCGATGCGCCGCGTGATCATGAACGAGACCCCCACGCAGCAGGTCTCGCTCCAGGACTTCTGCAACCAGGGTTTCGTCAGCGGCGGGTTCTTCGCCGACGACGAGTTCAACGCCGGCGCCGTGATCAACGCCGGCCAGCAGCAGTTCTTCACCCGGAACAGCGACGTGAACAACAACTGGACCAACGGGGTGTGGAACCAGGTGTTCCTGGGCGACAACGGCGCACCGGCGACCACGTTCGCACCCGGAACCAACCAGTACACGACACTGCCGAGCACCCCGGTCTCCCAGTCAGAGCCGTTCCTCTACACCGACTCGAACGGGAACTACGAAGTGTTCGTGCCGGCCGTGCAGCACGACTCGGTGGGGCCGTCCTATGCCGGCGCCGCGTCGGAGCCGGGACGCTCGATTCCGATCCAGCGCTTCTTCATCGCGAACCCGAGGACGCCCGTGTGGGTGATCAATGCCGCGCTGGCCGTCGGACAGAACCTGATCCTGACCCCCGGCGTGTACGACCTGCATGCGCCGATTGTGGTCAGTCACCCCGGGACCGTGGTCATGGGGCTGGGCTTCGCCACGCTGATCCCGCAGAACGGCAACGTGGCGATGGAGACCGCGAACGTGTCCGGCATAAAGCTGTCCGGGATGATCTTCGACGCCGGGCCGCTGAGCTCGCCGGCCCTGCTCGTGGTGGGCGGCCACCGGATGGGGCGGTGGACGCGGGATTCCGGCTCGGACGCCCCGACCCATCCGGGCTCGGACCCCCCGACCCTGGTGCAGGACGTGTTCTTCCGGGTGGGCGGCGCCGAGCCCGGGCAGGCCAGGACGGCGCTGATCGTGAACACCGACGACACGATCCTCGACGACGTGTGGGCCTGGCGGGCCGACCACGGCGCCGGGGTGGGGTGGACGAGCAACCGCTCCGACACCGGCCTGATCGTCAACGGCAGCGACGTCGACGCCTACGGGCTGTTCGTCGAGCACTTCCAGAAATTCGAGGTGATCTGGAACGGGCAGCGCGGCGAGGACGTGTTCTTCCAGAACGAGATGCCCTATGACCCGCCGAGCCAGGCGGCCTGGATGTCGAGCCCGACCACCGACGGCTACGCCGCGTTCCTCGTCACGCCGCGGGCGAAGGGGTTCCAGGGCTACGGGATGGGGAGCTACTCGTTCTTCAACCAGCACATCCCGATCTTCGCCACCCAGGCATTCCAATCGCCGGCCACCGGCGTCCACTTCACCGACATCTTCACGATCTTCCTCGATGCGACGAACGGCAGCGGCGGGATCGATTCGGTGATCAACGGAGTCGGCGGATCGTCGACCGCGGCGAACGCGGACACGCCGGTCGACGTGGTCAGTTATCCCTGACCCGTGCTGGTCGCGGTGACCGACCACGCCGCCGAGCGCTACCGGCAACGGGTGCGCGGCACGCTGGATCCCAAGGCCGAGGTGGCCGCGGCGGTGGCGAAGGCGTACGACGCGGGCCGGGTGGAGCGCGACGCGACCGGCACCGTGCGGGTGCGCGACGAGCGCCGCCGTGACCTGGTCTACGTATGCCGGCCCGAGGGCGACGAACTCGTGGTGATCACGCTGTGGGAGGAGGGGGAGGACGCCGCGGTGCCGCGCCGGTTCACCGACGCTCTGCGTCGCGACGACCGCCGCGTTTAGTTAGGTTCGTTGCGTGATGGTCCGACGCAGACCCGCGAAGGCCCGCGTGCTCGTGCGGGCTCCGGCCCCGGATGACCGCGCCGCGTATCTCGACGCGATGCGCTCGAGCCGCCGCCTGCACGGCCGGTGGGTGCCGCCGGCCAGCGACGAGTCCTTCGACCGGTTGTTGCGGTGCGTCGAGGACGAGCGCTACGAGCCCGGGTTCGTGTGCCGGATCGAGGACGGGGCGATCGTCGGGTTCATCAACATCAACGAGATCGTCCGCGGGCTGTTCCAGAGCGCCTTCCTCGGCTACGCCGCGGTGGCCGCCTACGCGGGCCAGGGCTACATGCGCGAGGGACTCGAGGTGGTGATGGCGCGCGCATTCACCGAGTTGGGCCTGCACCGCCTCGAGGCCAACATCCAGCCAGGCAATCACGCGTCGATCGCCCTGGTGCGCGGAGCCGGGTTCGTCCGCGAGGGATTCTCGGAGCGCTACCTGAAAATCGGCGGGCGCTGGCGCGACCACGAGCGCTGGGCGATCCGGGCCGAGCAGTGGCGCGCCCGCAGGTAGCTACAGGTCGACATAGCGGGCACCCAGGGAAGCGGCCAGGGTGCGGTGAGCGGCCGAGGTGCCGATCAGCGCGCAGCGAGCCGGGTCGAGGTCGTGGCTATGGGCGAAGGCGAGTGGCAGCCCGGGGAGCGGGGGACGGCACCAGCAGCGCGGAGGCCCGGGTCCGTGTGGGCACACGGCGGTCTCGACCGAGCGCGCGGTCATACCCGGGGCGAGCGGCGCGAGGACGTCCGGCGAGGCGCCCGGGCGCCAATCGAAGATCAGATGCGGTCCGCGAGGATGCAGTTCCGCGAGCGTCTGTTCCCAGCCTGGGCGGTCGACCGCGGCCGCCGCCACGAATACGCCGGAGCCGGTACGAGCCGACGCGGCAGCGCGAGCGAACTCGATCACCTCGACGGAGGCGAAGCCCTCGTCGGCCGAGGGAGGCTCGAGCTGACGCAGCGCGCGCATCTGCTGGGTCGGGGCGAGCAGGCCCGGCTCGCGCCGCGCCGCGACTCGCAGGTCCTCTGGGGTCGGCAGCGAGCCGAACCGCGCGAGCAGCCGCTCGACCATGTTGACCTGGGCCTGGGCGAGCGGCGTCTGGAGCCACACGCAGCGGGTCTGGGCGCCGTGCCGGCCGGCCGCTTCGATCACGTAGCTGCGCGCGGCGCGGGTCAGGTAGGTGTTGTCGAGGACGACGCGGCGAGCCCCGCCGGCCAGGAGCCCGTCAAGCTCGGCGGCCAGCGCGCGCAGGGCGCCGCCGCGCTCGTCGCGGTTCAGCCGTGCAAAGCCGCGGGTCACGTAGGCGTCGGCCAGCCGGGTCTTGCCGGCGCCGGGTATGCCCATGATCAGGACGACCTCGGCGTCCGCCTCGGACCGTGCTGGTGCGGATCGAGGCGAACGGACGGGGCCCAGGGCAGCCCCGAGATCGCGGTCGATGGTCAGCCGGGCGGCGCGGGCGGCC
>DATFDC010000613.1:0-10146 GCA_035252415.1 Solirubrobacteraceae bacterium | reverse complement strand
GTGGCTCCCGGACCCCACGGCGCCTCGCCTGGGATGTCGCGAATTTCCATCAGGCGCGACCGCCGGTTCCCGGCGCACTGGAGCGTCGCGGTCACCGTCTGCTCGCGAAACGCCTCGCGCAATGTCTCCAGCGACAGGCTGAGCTCCCTTCCGACCAGCCCGCCGACCCGCAGCCGCCAGACATGTGGGTCGATCTCCGGCACCGCGCCGTGACCACGAACGTAGAACGCATCGGTCTCGGTCACGGGATCGTCGAGCGACTCCACGCCGGTCTCGGCGTTGAACGGCTCCTGCTGGTGGACCACGAGATCGTCGCGCTTGCCGAAGCGTCCCATCGGCGCCCAGCTTAGGAGCCAGACGCCGGCTCAGTCGAGTGGCGGGTGGCGCTCGGTGAGATCGCTGGCGAGCTCCCAGGCCGCGGCCAACTCGAGCAGGCGTCGGTCGCCGGCATAGCGACCGACGAGTTGCATGCCCACGGGAAGCCCTTCCGCTGTGAAGCCTGCGGGGACCGCCGCGATCGGGTGTGCGGACACGGTCAGCCGCGAAC
Source organism: Solirubrobacteraceae bacterium (assembly GCA_035252415.1). Taxonomy (GTDB): domain Bacteria; phylum Actinomycetota; class Thermoleophilia; order Solirubrobacterales; family Solirubrobacteraceae; genus Palsa-465. Next base: position 9,599 of record DATFDC010000613.1, on the reverse strand, counting down.
AGACACGCATCCACCCGAGGTAGTGCGGCACCTTCACGCCGGCGATCTCCGTCGGAAACTCGTCCTCCGCCGAGAACGGCACGACCTGGGCGGACGGGGCGATGAGCAGGTCGAACCGCTCGAGCGCGTCGGCGACGGTGGCGAACACCTCAGAGCGCAACGTGATCGCTCGGGCTATCGCCGGGCCATCCAGCGACAAGCCGCGCTCGATGTTCCACACGACGGTCTGCTTTGCCGCTTGACGGAGCGTGGTGAGCTGGGCGCCGAAGCGGCGCGCGTATCGGAGCGCGCGCAACGTCTCGAACGCCTCGTCGGCGCCGGTCAGGTCGAGCTCCAGATCGGTCACGACGCATCCAAGCGCGCTCAACTGGTCGCGGGCGTGGGTGAGTACGCCGATCACGTCGGCTTCGAGGGGCAGGTTGCCGAGGGTCGGGCACCATCCAACCCGAACTTTCTCCAGGCTGGCGGCGAGTTCCCCGTCGAACGACGACCGCGCGACATAAGACAGCGGCGAGCGTGGGTCGGGTCTGGCGATCGCGGTCAGCATCAGCGCGAGATCCCCGACCGTGCGCGCCATCGGACCGGTCACCCCGGCCGGATCCCAAGCATCGTCGTCACCATGCGGAACGAGTCCAGGGGTTGGGCGCAGCCCGACGACGTTGTTGAACGAGGCCGGGTTCCGGATGCTCCCGCCATAGTCAGACCCATCGGCGATCGGCAGGAGCCCGGCTGACAGCGCGGCCGCCGCACCGCCGCTGCTGCCGCCGGCGGAGCGCTCGAGCGCCCACGGGTTCCGCGTGACACCGAACACCTCGTTGAACGCGTGCGAGCCGGTGCCGAACTCGGGCGTGTTGGTCTTGCCGACCACGATCGCGCCGGCCGCGCGAAGACGCCCGGCCAGCAGGCTGTCGGCGGTCGGTACGTGCTCGGCGAACAGCGTGGACCCGTACGTCGTCCGAATCCCCGCGGTGTCCTCGAGGTCCTTGATCGCGATCGGAAGCCCGTGCAGAGGACCTGTGTCATCACGGGTTGCCAGGGCGCGATCGGCGCGGTCGGCCTCGGCCAGCGCCTGTTCGGGACGAAGGCTCACGATCGCGTTGATCCGCGGGTTGATCGCGGCGATCCGGTCCAAATGCCACGCGACGACCTCGCGGCACGACAACTCGCGGTTTCGGATCGCCGCCGCCAGCGCCCGCGCCGTCCACCAGTGCAGCGCGGGCGGCGTGGCGGCGGTCACTGGGTCCGCCCTCCGCTCCGGGTGTTGCGAAGCAATTGAGCGCAGAACAGGTCAGCGAGCCATCCCTCGTAGCGCTTGGTCGACCAATGGCGCTCGCGCGCGAGCAGCGAGTACAGAGTTGGGTGATTGAGTGCCCAGAGGATGTCGGTCGCGGCGGCCACGTCGAGTCCGGGCGCGAGGGCCTGCTTGTCGGCGATCGACTGGACGATCTCGCGTTGATTGGCGTGGAACTCGGTTTGGATCCGCGCCCATAGGCCGGCGATCTCGGGGTCCGAGGATGCGGCGTCGCGGATCACCTCGAGGATTGCGCCGGCGCGGGTCTTGACCACCAGAGAGTTGCGGGCATTGAGACGAAGCTGGCGTTCCGGGTCGGGTTCGTCGAGCACCTCGCGATACCAGTGCTGCTCGCCGACGGGGACGTCCTCCTCCTCGCCGCGCAGCAGGAGATGCCAGAGGGCGCGCAGCAGCCCGCTCTTGGTGTCGAACACGAGATAGACGGTCTTCAGCGACACCCCGGCCGCCGATGCGATTGCCGCCATGGATGTCGCTCCGTACCCGTCGCGCTCGAATAGCTCCTTCGCGGTGGCGAGGATCTGCCGGCGGGTGCGCGCGGCCTGCTCACGCCGAAGCGGAGAGTCATAGCGCCTGGTCACCTTGACACGCTCGGCCATTCCGCTACTCTATCGATAGATTCACTACATCAATCGTGTAGTTAAATCGGGACGGAGGAGATACGATGCCAACGCTTCAGTTCGAGCATGCGATCAAGGACTTCGAGATATGGAAGGCCGCTTTCGATCGCGATCCGATCGACCGCGCCGCTCTCGGCGTGCGTCGCCATCGGATATACCGACCCGTCGGCGAGCCTGGCTACGTAGTCGGCGAGCTCGAATTCGACACGGCGGCGGAAGCGCAGGCCTGCGCCGGCGCGCTGCGCGAGCTGTGGGCGTCGCGCCAGGCAGCACCGGCCCTCCTCGGGGCTCCGCAGGTGAGGATCGTCGAGGTGATCGAGGATCACGGCTACTAGCGGGTACTGTTGCGGTTCGCGTGCGGGTCTTGGTGGCAGAGGACATCGGTGAGCCGGGTGTCGCGTTGCTGCGCGAGCACTTTGACGTCGAGCTGGGGATCGGCTGGTCGACCGATCAGCTGGCCGAGCGGATCGGCGAGTTCGACGGGATCCTGATTCGCTCGGCGACCAAGCTCGACGCCGGACTGCTGGCCCGGGCGGAGCGGCTCAGGGCGGTGGGTCGGGCCGGGGTCGGGGTCGACAACGTCGACGTGGCGGCGGCGACCAAGCAGGGGGTCGTGGTGGCCAACGCGCCGCAGTCGAACGTCATCACGGCGGCCGAGCACACGATGGCGATGCTCCTGGGACTCGCCCGGAACCTGCCGCAGGCCCACGCATCGCTGACCGGCGGAAAGTGGGAGCGCTCGAAGTTCTCCGGCGTCGAACTGTTCGAGAAGACCCTCGGAATCCTCGGGTTCGGTCGGATCGGGCAGCTCGTCGCCCACCGTGCGCTGGCCTTCGGGATGCACGTGATCGCGTTTGATCCGTTCGTCGCCGCCGAGCGATACCGGGAGCTGGGCGTCGAGAAGGCTGACTCACCTGACGCCGTCTATGCCTCAGCGGACTTCATCACGATGCATCTGCCGAACACGCCCGATACTCGCGGGTGGCTGGACGCCGAGGTCCTGTCGAAGTGCAAGGACGGCGTGCGCGTTTTGAACGTGGCGCGGGGGCCGCTGATCGTTGACGGCGACCTGCAGGCGGCGCTCGATTCGGGCAAGGTGGGCGGTGCGGCCCTTGACGTGTTCAGCTCCGAGCCGGTCACTGACCATCCCCTGTTCGGCTATCCGAACGTGATCGTCACACCTCACCTGGGAGCCTCCACCGCAGAGGCCACGGACCGGGCCGGCTACCAGGCCGCCGAGCAGGTGATCGCGGCACTGACCGGCGGGGTGGTGACGAGCGCGGTGAACGTACCGGCGATCGCCGCCGAGGACGCGGACGTGCTCGCGCCGTTCGTGTCGTTGTGCCGCGGGCTGGGGAAGATCGCGATCGCGACCGCGGAGGGCTCCTCGATCGACCGCGTACGGGTCGAGTTCCTGGGGCGGATCGCCGAGCGGGACACACGCCTATTGTCGATTCATGCGCTGATCGGGGTGCTGAGCGGGCACGTCGAGGAGGAGGTCGGACTGGTCAACGCGCCGGCGATCGCGGCCGAGCGCGGGATCGAGCTGACCGAGACGAAGAGCTTGAGCGCTCATGACTACAGCGACCTGGTCAGGGTGAGCATCGACTCCGGTCGGAGCAGTGTCCGAGCCGCCGGCACGCTCCACGGCGCTCGCCATCGCCCACACCTGCTGGAGGTCTGGGGCCAGCGGTTCGACGTTCAGCTCGAGAACCAGATCACCGTGCTCCGCTACCGCGATGTGCCCGGGATGATCGGTCGCGTCGGGACGTGCTTCGGCGAGCACAGAATCAACATCGTCTCCGCCGCCGCCGGCCGCGACCCCGACGACTCGATCGCCGACCAGGCGCGCCTGCAGGTCCTGGTGGTGACCACGGACGCGCCGGTGCCTCACGAGGTGATCGAGGAGATCGTCGCCGGCGACGGATTCGAGGCCGGTCGAACCGTCACCCTGTAGCGCGCTCTTGGGATCAGCCCTTCGCGGATAGCTCGCCCGCGGCGGCGAGCACCTCCTCGACGAGTGTCGTGAGATCGGCCTCGGTGGTGCCGGGGTGAAGAATGCAGGCGCGCACGGTCTCGCGGCCCTCGTAGATCGTGCCGGTCACGAACGCCCGTCCGCGCGCCTGGACGGCTTCCGGCAGAGCGCGGTTGACAGCCTCGAGTTGATCGGGCGTGCAGCCGGTCAGCCTGGCGCGGAACGCCACGATCGAGGTCTGCGGCGTCGCCGCGAGCTCGAGCGACGGCTCGGCTTCGATGCGCTCGGCAAGCTCGCGCGCGAGCCCGTTCGCGCGTACGACCTGTTTCACGATGCCCTCGCGGCCGCGCGCGGCGATCGTCGCCCACGTCTTCAGCGCGCGAAACGGCCGCGTCTGCTCCGGGCCGTACTCGGCGAAGGTGCCCACCTCCGCCCCGGCGTCCTGGCGGAGATACGGCGGGATGACGCTGAATGCCTCCCGTAGATCATTGGCGTGTTGGACGAGCGCGCAGCCCGCGTCGACCGGCACGCCGAGCCATTTGTGTGGGTCGAGCACGAGCGAGTCCGCGCGCGCCATGCCGCGGTAGCGCGCCGCGATCGCCGGATCGAGCACGCCGAACGCACCGTACGCCCCGTCGACGTGAAACCACAGCCCCTCGGCCGCGGCAACCTCCGCCAGAGCCTCGAGCGGATCGATCGCGCCGGTGTTGACCGTGCCCGCCGAGCCGACCAGCAGAGCCGGCGTCCCCCCCGCTGCACGGTCGGCCGCGATCGCGCTTTGCAGCGCACGCTGATCAAGGCGTCCGTCGTGTATCGGGACCGGTCGGATCGACTCGCGGCCCAAGCCGAGCAGCTCGATCGCGCGCGCCACACAGCTGTGCGCCTCAGATGGGACGTAGCAGAGAAGCCGCGGTCCGCCGCGCAGGCCATCCCGGCGAACGTCGTAGCCCGCCGCCGCGGCCGCACGACTACGCGCCCCGGCCACGCAGACGATCGTCGCCGCCGACGCCCCACTGGTCAGCAGACCCCCACCCGGCGTATGCGGGTAACCGACCAGCTCACCCAGCCAGCGGACGACGGTTCGCTCGACGTGCACGTCCGCGTGATCGCCCGAGACAACGCTCGGGTTCATCGCCGCAGCGGTCAGCGACGCCAGCACGCCCGATAGCGAGGGCGGCGGGTTGACCCATCCGAAAAACGCCGGGTGACCGTTTCCCATCGGATACGGCAGGACATCGCGCGCCATCACCTCGGCCAGCGAGCCCATTGCCGTCGGGCCGTCGGGCAGCGGCAGCGAGAGGATCTGCGCGCGCAGGTCGTCCGGGACCGGCTGCCACACTGCCTGTCCCGGCAGTGCGGCAAGGTGGTCGGCGATCGCGTCCACCAACGCGTGGCCCGCCGATCGAAACTCCTCCAGATCGCCGGTGCCAAGCTCGCGGCTGTCCCGTGCGTCCACGGCTGCACTATAGATTTCGCTCGCCGCCGGCCCGGCTCGCTCTTGCCTCAGCCGGAGTCCATGCCGAGCGTGCGCTTGAGGAACTCCACCTGAAGCAGCATGAGATTCTCTGCCACTTCCTCCTGCCGGGCCATGTGGGTGACGCCGGACAGCGGGAGCACGGTGTGCGGCCGCCCCGCGGCGAGGAGCGCGGAGGAGAGCCGCAGCGTGTGCGCCACCACCACGTTGTCATCGGCCAGCCCGTGAATGAGCATGAGCGGGCGCTCCAGGCGAGGTGCATCGTCGATCAGCGAGTTCTGAAGGTAAGCATCGGGATGCTCGTCCGGGTGACCGAGATAACGCTCTGTATAGAAGGTGTCGTACAGCCGCTGATCGGTGACTGGCGCGCCCGCCACGGCCGTATGGAAGACGTCCGGGCGCCGCAGCACGGCCAATGCGGCCAGATAGCCGCCGTGTGACCAGCCGCGTATGCCAACCCGGGATAGATCCAAGTCGCTGTGCGCTGCCGCAACCCCGTGTAGTGCCTCCACCTGGTCCTCCAGGTTCGGCGTGGCCTCGTCGTAGTGAATGAGCCGGTCCCACTCGGGCCCGCGGCCGGGCGTGCCACGCCCATCGGCGATCAGCACCGCGAAGCCCTGGTCGGCGAACCACTGCGACGTCAGGTATGCGTTGCGCGCAGAGACCACGCGGCGGGCGGCGGGGCCGCCGTAGGGGTCGCACAGCACCGGCAGCCGCGCCGAGCCGCGCTCGTGCCCGCGCGGTAGCAACAGCGCGCACCTCAACTCGTGCACACCGACGGTGAGGAACGTGACCTCCGGGGTGAGCACCGGCGTCTCGGCGAGCGACGCGATCTCTGCGGTCTCCTCGCCGTTGCGCCGTCGGACCCGTGCCCGGGTGCCGAACCAGTCGAGCGAGCGAGATGACACGATGATGAGATCGCCGCCCCGGGCCGCGTGGTGCACGCCGGGCTCGCCAGTCACGCGCACCGTGCCGGTCTGGTCACTGGTGTACACGTGCAATTCGGCCGGGTCCTGCCCGGTGGCGGTGAACAGCACATCCTCACCGACATCGAGGACATCGGCGACGTTCATGCTCACCGGCGTGACCGGGTTCTCGCCGATCATCAGCCGGTACGCGCCGTCCCTCGCCACCACCCGGACCAGGTCGCCGGCCGTTGTCCAGGCCGGAGTCCCGATGACCACATCGACCCAGTCTGGATCGGTGTCCTCGCAGATCTGCTCCACCGTGCCGTCCTCGGCCACGGCGAGCACCCGCATGGTCCGCTGGTCGCGCGAGGCGACCTGCAACAGCGCGGGGCCCCCGCGCGACCAGTGCGCGGAGGTCAGGTAGGGCGAGTCAGAAGCGTCCCATCCCACCGGAGTGAGGTTTCCGTCCAACCCGGCGAGCACCACGCTGACGTCGGCGTTCGCGGTTCCCGCCCTTGGGTAGGCGACCTCCACCGGCGGCCGGTCGGGATGGGCCGGATTCGACACGTGCCAGCGCGCGACCGGCGTCGTGTCCACCCGGGCCACCAGCAACCGCCGTCCATCGGGTGACCACCAAAAGCCGCGGGTCCGGTACATCTCCTCGGCCGCCAAGAACTCGGCCAACCCATAGGTCACGTTCTCGGCGTCGGATACGGCCAGCGCCCGGTCGCCGCTGCCGTCGGCGCCGACCACTCGGAGCGCCCCATCCGCCACGTAGGCGATGTGGGCTCCCGTGGGGTCCGGACGCGGATCGAGCACCGGCCCCAGCACCGCGAGCTCTCGGACCAGACCGCCGTCCGGGTCGGCGAGATCGGCCACGAATAACCGCCCGGACAACGCGAACGCCGCGATCCGCACCGCCTCGTCGGCCGCGAACGACACGACACCCGCCGCGGCCTGCCGGGTGCGCTCGCGGCGCGCCCGCTCTTCCGGCGGGAGGCTCTCATCGTGGCCGGAGAGCAGGTCCTCCGGGTCGGCAATCACCCGCTCCGCGCCGGTGGCGGTGTCACGCACCCACAGGCAGGTGCTGCGGTCGGTGCCCGACCGGGCCCGGAGGAAGGCCAGGCGACTGGCGTCCGGAGCGATCGCGAACGCGAAAGGAACCCCCAGGGAGAACCCGACGGTGCGAGCGTTCTGGCGCGGGAAGCTGATGCCGGCTTCCATCACCACACGATCCTCTCAAAACCATCGCGGGCCCACCTCGCGCAGTCGTGGGCCTAGCCTCGAGCCACTTTGCGCGGCCCAGGCGCGACCGGTCAGTCCATCCTGAGCTTCTGGCGCCAGGTCGGCGTCCGGCGCGCCTCCACGAACCGCGACCAGAGGGCTACGAGCACCACGCCGATGACAATGGCGATGATGAAGCCGAGGAACCCATGGATGAGCATCCCGGCGATCAGCACGGAGGCAACCCCGATCACGAGTGTCATGAGCAGGCCCATCTTGTCTCGTCCGGGATGAAACAGGCGACCGAGGGCGCCAACAAGCAGCCCGATGAGAATGAGTCCGATGATGTGTAACACGAGTCACTCCTCCCCAACTATTGACTAAGACCGTGCTTAGACGGTGCTGCCCGTTCAAGCGCGGAGACAAACGCGCGGCGTTCGTGTCATCCGGTCCTGTTGCGGCGCGCGAGGTGCATGCCGCCCGCACCGACCGCGATCCCGGCCAGAAAGGCAGGCGACCGCCGCCGGGGCTTGGGTCGCTCGACCAATCCGAACGCGTCCGCGGCCATCGGCCCGTAGATGCGCACGGCCGACCACGCCGTACGGGCGCTGTCGCGGTAACGGCGAGCGCGCTTCCTGGCCTTGCGCTTGGCGACCTTCTTGCCCACGAACCAGGTGACCTTCGCTCCGCGCTTGACCGCCCTCCGCCCGGTGCGGCTGCGTACGACTTTCGCGGCGCCCTTGGCTCCGGCCTTGGCTGCAGTCGTCTTGCTCGGGATCCCCACGGCCATCGTCTCTCGATGATCGTTTACCCCGGCGCCCGGGGCGCGAACCTCTAGCGGGTGGAGGCCGCGCGGTCTTCGGCGCGCGCGTTCTGGCGCGGGATGCTGATGCCGGCTTCGGTCACGGCCCCACCCCCTGGGCGAAGGCGGGCGAGGCGGCGAGCGCCGCCGCAGCGGCCCGGCGGCCTCTGTCCCGGGCGGCATCGAGCATGTGGAACTCGACGGTGCCAATGTCCTCGCAATCCGGCCGGATCAGCAGGTCGGCGAACGAGCGTCGCCGGTCGCTGTCGGATTCGCTCAGCAGCATGGCCTTGAACAGGGTCTCCGCCAACGTGGGTACTTCGGGGTCCACGCCGTCGGGCAGGCGCCTGACCGACGGGTCGGTGCAGTCGACGGCGATGATTGGGCCATCCCCTTCGGAGGCCATCATCTCGGTCGGGAGGTTGTCCATCAGGCCGCCGTCGACCAGGAGCCGGCCTCTCGACGGGAGCGGCGGAGCGAACCCCGGGAGGATCATGCTGGCACCGACCGCCTCGGCCAGCGGGCCGCGTCGGTGGTAGACCGGCTTGGCCGCGATCAGGTCAACGGTCACGCAGAAGAACCCGAGCCGCAGGTCCTCGATGCAGCCCGGGAAGACACGTTCGAGCATCGCCCGGGCACGCGCGCCGCGGATCACTGACTTCCTGGACAGGTGGTAGTCATTGGCGGGATTTCGGCGAACCCACTCCTCGTAGCAGCGGGCGTCGATCTCGTCCGGATCGAGGCCCTGCGCGACCAGCGCCCCGATGAACGCGCCCATGCTCGTGCCGCTGACCCGGTCGACGATGATCCCGGCGCTCGCGAGCTCTTCGATCACGCCGAGCTGAGCGAACGATCTTGCGCCCCCGCCGGACAGCGACAGGCCGACCGATCGTCCGGCCAACCGGCGGGCCAGACGAGCGACATCCTCGGCCCGGGTGCTCGACCTGACCCGATGGCTCGCGCGGGGTTCGAGCGCCGCCAGAAGCCGCTCGGTGTCGGCATCACCGGGACCGCCGAGCAGGACGACGTCACATCCGCTTGGTATCGCCCACTCGCGCAGGCGGCTCGTGTCCGGCGGTCTGGCCACGAGCAGGACGAGCCGATCGGCCTGTCGCATGCACGCCTGCGCCCAGTCGCTGGATGCGTCCGCGGTCTCAGGGGTGAGCAGCACGTGGTCGTGGAAATGCTCGATCCGATCCAGCAGCTCGGCCAGCGCGACGCCGGGATCCGTGCCGGGACGGGTCGCCGCGGACCTGGGCGGCCGGATGATCCGGGCCAGGTTTCGAA